>JAYTUR010000963.1:0-3380 GCA_043744475.1 Saprospiraceae bacterium
GGTAGCAATATGGAAATAACAAATAATTATCGGGGCGTAGCCCTCAAACTTATTTTATAAGGAAACCCTACATTGATTATTCAAATAGTCGAAAAATTAGCAAAATTTACTGAGGGGATCTTTTTCGCATTCAGTAATTGTCGGATGGCTATTAAATGTGAAAAAATAACGATGGGGACAATAACTGAAGGCAACCAAACAAATGGGAACTTTAGAACGCCAATATTCGGGTGGTTAAAAGCAAATTGCTGAAAAGGTGTTGGAGCAGACAAAATGCCTATGGCGACCACATTAAGCACCAATAATAAACAAACAAAATTCCAAATCAAGTTGAGAGTCCATTTCACGTCGCTGTTTTTGAAAGCCCATAATGCTAATGGTAAAGCCGTTAAGCCAGATAAAATATCAAAATTACGCCCTTCAAATGTCATAGAACGAGGTATTTGTTCGTTCAAAAACAACCAAAACAAGACGATTTCTACGGGTACGCGACAAATATGGATGACGGTTAAATCTTTCAAAGGCATTCGGTCTATAAAGTTTTGACCTTTTTTTGTGGCTAAGAAGTAAATAATGGTAATAAATGCAGGTACGACTGCCAAGGCAAGGCGTGGTGGCATTGAATCTGTTTTCATATAAAAATCACTGGCAGCTAAGATACCTTGTAGGGCAATCCATGTTAATAAACCAATGAGAATTTTATTCGCAACGGTAGAGGAAACCCTTGAACAAGCCCGATAAAATAAAGCGACTGTCAAAATAGTAGTTAAAATGAAAATGACAGACACATAAATAGGAATATCCATAATTTTACTTTTTATTTGATTGATTTGGCTGCGAGAGTGTCTATTATTTAACAAAGTTAACAGAAAGAGCGATATTGTAAGCAGCTAAAAGGTTAAAATTGCGTCATTCTTTGACTCAAAGATGCAAGTAAATCATTAAATGTCAAATGTCAGCTATTTGAAAATAAAAAAATAGTTGTTGTAAATAAACACCAAGTTTGCAACAGTTTTTAAAATATATCAATTTGATATAAATTAAAATAACAGCTAAACTTTAAATGTCGGAATGAAAGAGAAACCTAATGAAACAAGTATCTTCACCGCAAAAAATAGCGTTATGAAACCGACCATTCACACTTTAGATCTTCATTTTCCAGGTCATGTTGAAACTGTTGCAGTCTTTTTGATTGTAGCGAATGGCGAAGCGGCATTGATTGAAACAGGACCTTATTCTACTTTTGATACCTTGAAAAAAGCTTGTTTAGCCGTCGGTCATCCCTTAGAAACGATAAAAAAAGTCTTTTTGACGCATATTCATTTCGACCATGCAGGCGCAGCTTGGGCGTTGGCAGAAATGGGTGCGACCATATATGTGCATCCTTTTGGTGAAAAACATTTGATTGACCCGTCAAAATTGTATAATTCGGCGCGGCAGATTTATCAAGACCAAATGGATGTGCTTTGGGGTAAAATGGAGGGCATCTCACCCGAAAGAATTCATGCCACAACGCATGGTGAAAAAATCCCTTTTGGTAATTCGGAATTGGTTGCTTGGCACACGCCCGGTCATGCAGTACATCATATCGCTTGGCAATTGGATAAGGATTTGTTTACAGGTGATGTGTGCGGCTGCAAAATTGGGACGGGTATCGTTGTGCCGCCTTGCCCGCCGCCCGATATTGATATTGAGGCATGGGTCAATTCGATAAATTTGATTAAGTCTTTAAAAGTCAAATGTTTACACTTGACGCATTTTGGACAAGTTAGTCAAATACAAAAACATTTGACGCAGCTTGAACGCCGTTTGCATCGGTGGGCAAATTGGATGCAACCTCGTTTTGAAAAGGGTTTGTCAGCAAAAGACATAACGCCACTATTTCAAGCGTTTACAGATAAAGAATTAGCAAGATATGGTATCGTGGGTGAGCATAAAGCACAATATGATTCGGCTAATCCTGCTTGGATGTCGGTCATGGGCTTGATGCGGTATTGGTATAAAAAAACGGATAAAGGATAGTTGATAACGGATAATTTTCCACTATCCGTTATCCACTAAAATAAAAATTTATGAATATTATAATCAGTGCAGGCGGAACAGGCGGACATATATTTCCCGCCATCGCCGTTGCAGACGAATTGAAACGACAAGACCCCTCAGTAAAAATACTGTTTGTGGGTGCGGAAGGAAAAATGGAAATGGAGCGCATGCCAAAAGCAGGTTATGCCATCGAAGGCTTGTGGATTGCGGGTTTACAAAGGCGTTTGACGATGAAAAATGTCCTTTTGAACCTACAATTACCATTCAAATTGTTGAGTTCGATGCGGAAAGTACGTCGTATTTTGACAGATTTCAAACCCGATGTGGTGGTGGGTTTTGGCGGTTTTGCCTCTGGTCCAACCTTAAAAGCGGCGGCTTCGATGGGTATTCCAACCATTTTACAAGAGCAAAATTCGTATGCTGGTGTCACGAATAAGTTGTTGGCACAAAAAGCAAAGAAAATTTGTGTGGCTTATGAAGGCTTAGATAAATTTTTTCCTTCTGAAAAACTGATAGTGACGGGTAACCCAGTGAGAGCCGATATTTTGGACATAAAATCAAAATATACTGAGGGGGTCAATTACTTTGGTTTAGATAAAAATAAAAAAACAATTGCCGTATTGGGTGGCTCTTTGGGTGCAAAAACCTTGAATGTGGCTATGGAAGCCAATGCAGAATTGATTGGTAATCAATCGAATATACAGATTTTATGGCAATGTGGGCGTTTATACGAAGCCGATTTTAAAGATGGGAAAGCTGCTCATTTGTCCAATGTTCAGATGCGCCCCTTCATTGACCGAATGGATTTGGCATACTCGGTTGCCGATGTTATCATCGCAAGGGCGGGTGCTTTGACGATTTCAGAATTATGCTTGGCGGGTACACCTTCCGTCTTAGTACCTTCACCAAATGTGGCGGAAGACCATCAAACGAAAAATGCTATGGCATTGGTGAATAAAAATGCAACAGTGTTGGTTCGAGACAAAGAAGCATCTGAAAAAATGATACAAACAGCAATAGAAATTATTGGTAATCAAGAACTTATGAGAAATTTGAGCAAAAATATTTTAAGTTTGGCTAAACCCAATGCAGCAAAGGATATTGCGCAAGTGGTCATAAATCAAATTTGAATTGAAAAATCACACTTTCAATAGCCCCCTCAGTATTTTTTTTACAAAAATTGTTTAAAGCGAGGTAATTAGTTGTGAATAAATAAATGGGTTTATTAAGAATATCACGGACTCTTTTTCGATACGCTCAAAAATCGCCTTTTGAAAGGATTTTTAGGACTGACGTTATTTTTTGAGATTAAAATTTTCAATTTTAATCTCAAAAAA
>JAYTUR010000964.1:0-13287 GCA_043744475.1 Saprospiraceae bacterium
GATGACAGCTAATATTTTTTACAATGTCAATACAAGTGACCGCACTGGCATCTTAAATTCAGAAAATAAATATTCTAATTTTGGTTCAACAGGTACGACAAAAATTGACTCCATCAACCAAAATGATGACCGTATCAATAAGCGGGACAACTACGGTGCAACGGTTTCTTTCACAGAACCGCTTGGCAATCGGCAATATTTGGAAGCAAACTATAATTTTTCAACTACTTCAAACAATGCTGACCGCGAAGTCTATGACCTTAAAAATGGCGAAAGGAAGTACAATGGCACCTTAAGTAATAAGTACATAAACGATTATATTTACAATAAAACGGGTTTGACTTATCGTCTCAACCGCAAGGAATGGAACTTTGCAACGGGTTTGCAATACCAATATTCGACTTTGAAAGGTGAATTTATTTCAAAAGGAACGACTTTTGAACCTGTTTATTACAATTTCATTTTGCCCAATGTGCGTTTTGATTACAATCCAATTCAAGGTAAAAGCCTCCGTTTTGCTTACGAAACGAGCGTCAGAGAGCCGTCTATTGACCAATTGCAACCGATTCGAGACAACACCGACCCGTTGAATATTTATGTCGGTAATCCTGCATTAAGACCTGAATACAACAATCGTTTTTCAGTTAATTTCAATCGTTTCAATCAATCTAATTTCCACATGTTCTTTGGTAATTTTAATTTTAATTATACATCGAACAAAATATCGTCAATGCAGATTGTCAATGCCAATTTTAGCCGTGAAACAATGCCGATAAATGTAAAAAACGACAAACAAGGCTCTGGTTTCTTCGGTTTTGGTATGCCACTTTACAAACAGGTGTTGCGCATGAATGTGACCACAAACGGCAGCATCGGTCAAGGCATTGCCTTAGTCAACGGCGTTGAAAACATAACGAATCGGACAGGTGTTAGCCTTGGTTTGCGCCTAAGTGTGAATATTAAAGACTCATTCGACGTGAATTTCAACGGGCGTATCCAAAACAATAGAACGACTTATTCCGTCAATGCGAACCAAAATCAACAGTATTACAACTATACTTACGATGTTGAAGCCAATTACCGTTTGCCTATGGGCTTTAGATTGAGTACCGATTTCGATTATTCTATCATCACAGGTCAAACGTTTGGTACGACAAAAGGTATTCCGATATGGGGTGCATCTGTGTCGAAATACATGTTTAAGCAAGACAGAGGTGAGTTGAAATTAGCAGTTTTTGACATCTTAAACCGCAACACAGGCATTAATCGTTCGGCAGATGTGAACTATATTTTGAACGAAGTCACCAGTTCGCTCGGTCGTTATGCGATGTTGACGTTTACTTACAATATCAATCCGATGTTGGGCGGTGGTGGACAGCGTGGAGGCGGTGGTAATCGCGTGATAATGCAGCGATTTTAAGACCCCTCAGTAAAAAAGAGCGAAAAGAAAGAGGCAAAGGTAAAATCACCCTTTGCCTCTTTCTTTTTTTAAAAATTACTTCAACAACCCATCCGCATTATGATGCGCCTTATAACGCCCTTTCCCAAATCGTGTCCCATTAAACTCCTCGGTTTTTCTCAAAACCAACTGTTCTTCTTTGGGTAAATGCGTGAAATTACGGCATTTTTCAGAACAACATGCCTCAAATTGGACTTCACAGTTCGGACATTGGATAAAAAGCAAGTGACAAGCGTCATTTGCGCAGTTTTTATGGACATCGCAAGGCACGCCGCATTGGTGACAGGTTGAGACAATATCATTGGAAATACGCTCGCCCAAACGGTCATCAAAAACGAAATTGACACCAATAAATTTATTAGGTAAAGCCTTTTCCTGCACTTGTCGGGCATACTGAATAATGCCGCCATCCAATTGAAAAACGTTTTTAAAACCTTTATGCTTGAACCATGCGCTCGCCTTTTCGCAACGAATGCCGCCTGTGCAATACATGACGAGGTTTTTGCCTTCGTTGCCTTTCAGCATATCCTCAACCATATCCAATTCCTCTCTGAAAGTCTCTACTTCAGGCAAAATAGCGCCTTTGAAGTAGCCTACTTCCGATTCGTAATGATTCCGCATATCTACCAAAATGGTATTAGGGTCGTCTGTTAAGGCGTTGAATTGTTCGGCACTCAAGTGTACGCCCGTATCCGCAGGGTCAAAACTTGAATCGTCCAAACCGTCAGCGACAATTTTAGGACGGACTTTTATGATGAGTTTATAAAACGACTTACCATCGTCGTCAACAGCATAATTCAAGCGGATTCCGTTCAAAAAAGAAATAGCATACAGCGTTTCTTTGAACAATTCGGCTTGTGTCGTTGGAATCGAAATCTGTGCGTTGACCCCCTCAGTAGCGACATAAATCCTGCCCTTTGTACCGATTTTGTCGAGCATCAGATATAACTCGTTGCGGAAGGTTTGTGGGTCAGTGATATGGTGATACTTGTAGAATGAAATGGTGGTACGTGATTCCGGACTTTCAAGAAGCTCTTTTTTTAGCACTTCTCTATCCACACGATTGTGCAGGCTGGGTTTTTTCATAATTTCTAAACTACGCCGTTTGCAGGACAGCTGTTTGTTGAAAAATAGGATGCAAAATTAAAAAAAATGATTTTATTTTCAAATTCAAAAGAATAAACTAAACTATTGCACAATAGTTTTCGCACCAAATTTAGGCATAGTTATTTTATAATGTAATTTATATTTACATTGTAAACATTAATTACATTGTAAATTATGTTTTAGGCAGAAAAATAGTAAAAATAGCACCTTTTTGCGGTACACCTTTCGCTGTTATGGTACCGCCATGATTTTCAACGATTTTTTTACAAATAGCCAAACCGATGCCTGTGCCTTCATATTCTGACCGACCGTTGAGCCTTTGGAAAAGCGTAAAAACACGCTCCGTATCGGTATCTTCAAACCCAATGCCGTTGTCACTGATGGTTATTTGATATTCGTCTTTTAATTCCATACAAGTTATGGAAATATGTGTGGGAATATTCGGGTTTTTAAACTTTAAAGCATTGCTTAACAGGTTTTGGAAAAGTTGTGTCATTTGGGTTTTGACACCCTTGATGGTAGGTAGTTTTTGCGTTTCAACGCGAGCATTATCCTTCTCAATGAGCATCTCAAAATCTGAAAGTACCCCCCCCAGTATGCCATTCAAATCCACGTCCATTTTTTCGGAATTATCGCGAGAAAACCTTGAAAATAGCAATAAATCATCAATAAACATCTGCATTCGTTGTGTTGCATCAATCATTCTTTCGAGGTAAACAAGACCATTGCCTTCAAGAGCGTGGGCATATTTTTTGTTCAAACGTTCACTAAAAGCGATGATTTTGCGCAACGGCTCTCTCAAATCGTGAGAGGCAACATACGCAAAATGTTCCAAGTCTTTGTTAGAACTTTTCAAGCGTTCCACCTTTTTTTCTAAAAATTTCAAGCGGTTTTCTTGCGTCGTAATATCGGTTAAAATAGCAATACGAATGGTTGCCATTGAGCCGTTCATCACGGACAAAGACAGCCACCTGTTGTCATTAATATTCAATGTCACCTGATTGGGCGTATCAAGATAGGAAGCGTTAAAAATAGACATACTCGTTTTAGAAACGAGTTCAGCGTCTTCCAAAAATACACTTGCACAAGGATTTGCTTCTGAACAAATCCAATCTCCTCCCCTATTTTGATTGAAAATCAAATATCCGATTGGAGAATCGGCTTGTTGGAAAGCCGTTAATAGTTCCCTCATTTTTATAGAAATTTATTCAATACCCAGTTTTTTTAATTTGTTGTAAAGTGTTTTTCTGTCTATACCGAGCAAGTCAGCTGCTTTGCTTTTATTATATTTTGCTTTTTGCAATGTTTGTACAATCAGCTCATATTCAGCATCTTGTGCCGCGGCTTTCAAGTTAAAAGGCTGCGACGGTGGCGGCATTTGTGGCGTTGATGGAACAATCGGCGCAGCAGTTTGAACCGCTTTTTGTTCGGTAACTTGTTCCATATCAGGCTCTGCAATCCCAAACGCTAATTTCTCATGGTTGACAATTTCAAAAGGCAACGCTTTTACTTGAACCCACTGACCATCTGACAACAAAGCTGCCCGTTTGATGATGTTTTTTAACTCCCGAATATTGCCATACCACGGATATGATTGAAATATGGTTTCAACGGCTGCTTCAAAACCAATCATTTTTCGTCCTAAATCAGCACTGATTTGCGATAAAAAATAATCTGCAAACAGCATAATATCGCCATTTCGCTCCCGCAAAGGCGGTACCTCAAGGCTGAACTCATTGAACCGATGATACAAGTCTTCTCTAAATTTCCCTCTCCGTGCCGCTTCTGACAACCGTTCATTACTCGCAACGACGATGCGGACATCGAGGTTTATCTCTTTATTACTACCGATGCGTTTGAGTTTGCGCTCTTGAACGACGCGCAACAAAGCGATTTGCACATCATAAGTCAAGTTCGCTACTTCATCTAAAAAAAGTGTACCACCGTTTGCCATTTCAAAAAGTCCGATTTTTTGACCAATTGCGCCCGTAAAAGATCCTTTTTCATGCCCGAACAATTCGCTATTTGCCAATTCCTTTGGTATCGCACCACAATCCATTGCCACAAAAGGCATATCGCCGCGTGAACTTTTGTCGTGAATCATACGCGCCGCAATTTCTTTACCCGAACCACTTTCGCCATAAATAATGACGCTGTAATTAGTCGGCGCAACAAGGTTAATTTGCTTCAAAAGGGCTTGTGCGACAATGCTTTGACCTTCAATATATGAGCCGTTGCTCTGTGCAGTGAATTTTGAACGGCTTGAAGTCTTCTTTGAAGGCTCATTTACTAAGGGGGTTGGGGAGGTAAAAGCGTTGTCTTGTTCTTTTGGTGAAAAACTGGAGACAACAATCGCTCTTTGTATGGTCATTAAAATCTCTTGTGGTAGTAGTGGCTTTGTGATATAGTCTAATGCCCCCAACTTCATCACATTCACCGCAATACGTATATCACTATATCCTGTTATGACTAAAATAGGCACATTCGGCATCCGTGATTTTATAGCTGTAATTACTTCGCTACCGTCCATGTCGCCCAACCTGAAATCGGTCATCACCAAATCGGGCTGCATCTCTTCTAATAGTTTTAATCCCAGTGCACCATTATGTGCCGTTGCGACCTCATAATTGTGTTTTGAGAGAAATTTTTTCAATAAATGACAGATATCCATGTCATCGTCTATGACTAATATTTTGTGCATTTTGGTTAGTATTTTAAAATGATATTATGTCTTTTTGAACACTAATCACTCCAATTCTTTTCGCATTTGCGCAATTGGAATATTCAAATTCTCTCGATATTTCGCTACCGTTCTGCGGGCAACGGTGTATCCTTTTTCAGTCAGTAAGTCAGTGATTTGCTGGTCATTCAAAGGGTCAGTCTTATCTTCATTTTCTATAATTTCAATAATCGTTTCTTGCACCGCACGATTTGATACGATGCTGCCATCATCGGTCAGTACTCCCTCAGTAAAAAGCTCTTTTAAAGGGAAAATTCCAAAATCCGTTTGCACATAACGGGTGCTCGTGACCCGCGAAATGGTGGAAATATCTAAACCCACGCGGTCAGCAATATCCTTCAAAATCATAGGGCGCAGCTTTTTAAAATCACCCGTCAAAAAGAAGGTTTTTTGCAGTGAAACGATAGTTTCGATGGTACTCGTCAATGAGTAAGCCCTTTGTTCCAATGCTGTTATCAACCACTGGGCAGAGCCGATTTTACTTTTCAGATATTGGGCAGCATTGCGGTTTTCAGTGTTCTTTTTGGGTGATTTTTCAAGGGCTTCAAGCGTTTCGAGCATACTCGAATTCAGTTTTATCTTATGCGTATGAATACCTAAAACCCTGATATCCAATTGCCCTTCTGTACTCGTCACGATAAAATCGGGCGTAATAATAGGCGTTCTGTCATTTTCAAGGGATATGCCGCTAACAGGTTTGGGATTTAAAGAACTGATAATATGTAAAGCCGTTTTCAACTCCTCGCTGTCAATTTCCAAAGCGGTTTGTATCTTGCCGTATTGATGATTGCCCAAATCGGTCATAAAATCATCAACAATTGCGCAAGCGACGCTCACATCTGCCCCCGTTCGCGCTTTTTCACGCAGTTGCAACATCAAATATTCTTGCACATTGCGCGAACCAATGCCAATAGGTTCTAATTGCTGGACAGTTAAAAGGGCTTTTTCAAGCACGTCTTCTTCGATGTAAATACCAATCGTAAAAGCCAAATCATCAATAATATATTCGAGCGAACGGTGCAAATAACCATCGTCATCAATGGCATCAATCAGATATTCAGCGTAAGATTGTAGTTGCGGGTCAATGCGCCGTAAATGCAGTTGTTCTTTGAGATTTTCCCGAAAAGTAGCGGTTTGAACGGCAGGTTTTTCATATTTTGTTTCCTGTGTGTTGCTAAAACCGTCATAAGGCGTATCATCGTAGTTATCATACTGAGGGGTCGGTTCTTCTGCGGTATCCGTGTGTGCGGTATCGTCATCAAAAGGGCTATCTTCGTTCAGCTTTACTTCATCGGTTTCAGCATCAGAATTTTCGGCGTATTCAAGGGCGGGATTGTCTTCAATTTCATCTTTAATTTTCTGTTCTAATTCCAATAAAGGCAAATGCAACATATTCAACATCTGAATCTGTTGGGGCGACAATTTCATCGTTTGTCTTAAGGACTGTTGTTGGGTGTTTCTAAACATATAAACTAAAAATATTTTTGTTTAACTTTACGGTTAAAGGAAATACTTAAAATTGTATTCCACCGAAATATACACACTTTATGGTTTTATTTACTCATTATGTAGAAAATAATACTCAAAAAGTGTTTTATTGTCCACACATTGGGTTATCTATCTTGTTATGAATCAAAAACTGACGCTTAAACAGGTTTTAATACTATTTCTAATCGTATTGACAGCGCTCGTTACGATGGCAACGTTGGCGTACAATCGGTTGGTTTCGTTGGTCGTATCAAACGAAATCATCAATCGAAATAACGAATTTGCGATGAAATTAGAAGAAGTTGTTTCTTGTTTAAAAGACGCTGAATCGGGGTCGAGGGGTTTTTTATTGACCAGTGACACCGAATTTTTATTGGCACAGAAACGGGCGGGAACGGTCGTCTTACAAAACTTAGTTGATATAAGGAAAGAGTTTAAATTCGTAGATGAACAAACGCGATATATTGACTCCATTCAACGTATGGCCAAAAATAAAATTGATAATGTGTGGTCAATGGTGCACAGCATCAAAACGAGAAAGGTGGAGGCATTGACGGAAAACCAGATAAAATTGATAGCAGAGGGTAAGCTTTTGATGGATAGTTTGCAAATAACAATAAAAAATCTTAAAGATTTACAAGAAAAAAAAATAAAATATGATATAGGTCAGCAACGAGAATTTGCCAAATCTTCGCCGCGTTTTTTGCTCATTATCATTATCGGTGCCATTTTTATTATTGCCATTACGATGGGGGTTATTTATCGGCAGTTAATAGTTGTTGAAAAAGCCAAAAAACGCCTTGAAGAAAAGATAGATGAATTGGATAAAGCCAATAGTGAACTCGACCAATATGCTTTCACTTTGACCCATCATTTGCAAGAACCACTGCGAAAAATCAGGCTTTTTAGCTCTCGTTTTGAAAATAAACTCAAAAAAGCCGCACCTACTGAGGGGGTCATGGATCTAAAATCCATTCAAAAAATCAGCAATTTTGCAGCAGATTCTCAAGAATTATTGAATGAATTTTTGGCATTTACTAACCTGAGCCAACCCAATAAAAACAGTTTAGAAAACGTCAGTATTTCCGAAATAATCGAAGGCGTTTGGGCTGAAAAAAAGAAAATGGTTACGGCTTCAAAAGCGACTTATAGCATTGAAGGCGACTTGGAAATGGAAGGCTATCGAGAATATCTTTTCCTTCTTTTTGAGCAATTAATAGATAATGCCTTGAAATTTAAGCATTTAGACAGGCAACCACACATATATATTACAGGCGACGTTAAAATGATTGATGAAAAATCTTATCACGTTTTGACAATTGCAGACAATGGGATTGGGTTTGAGCAAGAATTTGCACCAAAGATTTTTTTAATATTTCAACGTTTAAATCATAAAAGCGATTACAAGGGTTTAGGCATTGGTTTGGCAATTAGCCGTAAAATCGTAGAATTGCACAAAGGAACGATTGCGGTTGAGAGCCGTCTTGATGAAGGAACAACTTTTACGATTAAAATACCGATGTGATTAAAGTCGTCGAGGTTCAAACTTCGACGACTTTAAGAATATTAATAAATAAAATATTTACTAAAATATGCGTAACAAGAAAAAGACGAATTTAATAGTTTTTGCAGATGACGATGCGGACGATAGGCTGCTGGTTCAAGAAGCATTTGAAGAAAATGAGTTGACATGCACCCTTGATTTTGTAGAAGATGGGGTCGAATTGCTCGATTATTTGGCAAAAAATAAGGCAACACCTTCATTAATTCTGCTCGATATTAATATGCCTCGAAAAGATGGTAAGCAGGTTTTGCAAGAGATAAAAACCAGCGACAAATGGCGGCACATTCCTGTCGTTATGTTTACGACATCAAAATCGCCCGAGGATATTCGCAAATGTTATGATTTGGGCGCAAATTCCTTTATTGTTAAACCATCCTCCTTTGAAAATTTATTGAGCGTGACAAATACGATTGGTCAATATTGGATTGAAACGGTTGCACTGCATGATGGGAATAATGGATACTGAGGGGGTCGTTTTGAGTAACGAGTTTTGAGTCTATGCGATAGTCAATATGTTGTGAAAAACTTGAAAATATTGCGGGTATAAAAAATGGAGAAAGTAGTAGGGGGGATTACTACACTTCTCCATTAACGCTGAAAGTTCATCTGAAATCTCTATTAATTGGTTTCTTGTAAGTCGTTTTTTAAGACTTTTGCTTTTGTGGCAGCGACGGTATCTTGAATTTTGTCTTCAACTTTATGCGACATATCATTCAATATACGTTTACCACTCCTCACGACTTTTGTGAGATAGCTATCTGCTTCATTTTCAGCGTTTTCAGCTTTATTTTTAGCTTCTTTCAAAGCTCTTCTACCTTCTGAAACGAGATGTCCGAAGTAATATTCAGCGTCTTCGGTGGCATCGGTTAGCTCTGCTTGCATGTTTCGCAGTGATTTTTTACCTGCTCGAATAGCATTATCAATGTCGTCTTCAAGCTTATTTTGACGACCCATGAGGCGACGACGTGTTTTAGAGCCTTCCGACGGTGCTAAAAGGACACCTATTGCAGAGCCTAAAACGACTCCGCTTGCTAATGCGGTGAATAGATTTCTTGTGCTGTTTGTCATGATATGTGATTTTATAAATAAATGAAAAATAGACTAAAAAAATGATTACCTAATCATGCTCTTTTAAGTTAAAAGAACATGCCATTAGGTTTTGTCCTTTTTTTGTAGAGATTTGGGTATAAAATTCCCCAAATAGTGACTTAGTAAAGGAAATATATCCCCTCAGATGCTTCATCCTTCGCAATGACTTTATTCAAGTATCGAGTAATGTGTTTTGAGTCATGGGCAATCATTTTATTTAAATACCGAATACTAATTGTACCAAATAGTGCCTAAAAATGGATTCATAAACTGTTCGGAAATGATAAAAAGGGAAAAACAAATAAATATGATTTGTTGGGCATGATTTTTTTGTATAATAATCATTAATAATTGAGACAAGCATGAATAATAGAATACTAATTATTGAAGATGAAATGGAGCTAAGCGGATTACTCAAAAGATTTTTAATAAAAAGACACTATGAGGTTACTTGCGCCGAAACCTTAGAAAAGGCGATGCTGCTGCTAAAATCCCATTCTTATGATACCATTATATTAGACAATAATCTACCAGATGGTAGAGGCATTGATTTCATTCCGACAATCAATAGCATTCAAAATAATCCGACAATAATTGCCATGAGTGCCATTGGGATAGGTGAGGAGGTATTGAAAGCGGGAGCCTCTTTTTATATCGAAAAACCTATATCTATGGTATCTATTTATCAATTATTGACTACTCATGAATTACATTAGTAATGATGAACATGTAAGACATTTCAGAATAAAATGGGGTAACTATTCAGCAATTTTAAGAGTAAGTAGTCGTGTTGAAATAAACGGGGGTAGCCCTGACAGGCTTGTTAAAAATTTAACCCTTTTTATTTCAACCAGACTACTTATAAAACAAAAGAACAGGGAAATTTTTAAAATTTCCCTGTTCTAATTACCCCCTCAGTAAGCACATCAAAAATGGTCTATTCACGTTACTTACAGTTTGAATGCCACAGACACTTGACCCACCGAATTCCTGGCATCGCCTAAACTCACTCTTGCCGTATTTGTACGCGCAATATTAACAAGACCCACGCCATATCGCGCACCTAGATAGAGGTTATTTGACAGTTTGAAATTCAGTCCAAATAATAACCCAGCATCAAAATTGTTGTAATTGTTCTTGTCCAACTGCGTTATGATAAGCGTTGATTCATTTTGAATTTTTGCATTCGCATTTGCTAAGTATCCCAAATAAGGTCCTGCCTGTAAGTCCACGCCATTTAACTTATAAGTGAAAGGTAAAGCCAGTTCAATATAGTTTAAGTTAAAACTATTCGTCGTTTTGCCTGAATTATACTTCACTGAAGAGCCTTTCGTTGTAAAACTCAACTCGGGAGATAGATACAGCGCACCTGACAATAACCTGTCAGTATAAATACCGGCGTGAAAACCCCATCTTGTTTTACGTTCGTCAAAGTCTTTAACCGAAAGATTGCTGGCATTGATACCTGCTCGGAGACCGACTTGTGCGTTTGAAGTCGAGGCGAAAAGTGCAAAAAATAGGCACATTAACGCAATTTTTGCTATTGATTTCATTGTTTTTACGTTTTAAAGTTTTTATTAATTTAGGTTTAGAATATTGGGGTTGGGCATGATTAATCTTTAAGGCATGTACTTAGAAACTGTTTTAAAACTAAAAACATACAATTACTCACTGTTTTTTGCGAAGCAAAAAACAGCTTCGCTCTAAAAAAAAACTTTAAAATACACTTTTCGAGCAAAGCGAGAAACAGCGAGAAGTAGGTTTTAAAACAGTTTCTTAGGAGTTTTAACATTCATAATTCGTCATTTCCTCGATGATTACTTGCTAACTGAGGAATTTGTTGTTTTGGCTGCTTCTTGTTTCATTGCATTATTGGCATAAATGGCTAATTCTACGCGGCGATTCATTTGACGACCACTTTCAGTGTCATTTGAGGCATTAGGTTCCGTTTTACCACGTCCTTGAATACTGAGACGCGAGCCACTTACGCCCAATGTATTGAGGTAATTGGAAACGGATGCGGCGCGTTTTTCTGATAAAGCCATATTATAAGTATCAGAGCCAACATTGTCAGTATGCCCAACCACTAAAATATTGGTATTGGGATAGTCTTTGAGACTTTCGGATAGTTTTCGTAAAGCGGGTTTGTTGGATTCGCGCAAGTCTGCTTTGCCGTAATCAAACAATAATTGACTGTCAAAAGTCAATTTTATACCTTCTCCTACCCTTTCAATGGTCACCTCTTTACCTAAGTCTTTCTGCATTTTTGCCGCTTGTTTGTCCATTTGATTGCCGACAACAGCCCCTACAGCCCCGCCAATGGTTGCGCCTAAGATGGCACCGACAGCCGTATTATCCGATTTTTTGCCGATGATGCCGCCAATGACAGCACCCGCACCTGCACCAATGGCAGCGCCTTTTTGCGTTTTTGTAGTATTACAAGATACTAATAAAAAGATTATTAAGATTTGTGAGAAAAGAAATAGTTTTTTCATTAGTGACAGAAATTTTATATGATAAAAAAGATTCTATTTATCATATCCAAAAGACATTCCATCAACCTTTTTCGTGATTTAAAGGGATTTTTGGGCATTTTAGACCGCAATGTGAGGTGTTTTTATCTCAAAACGCTATTCTCCCGTGTTTGTGTTCATTTTCAACAAGGTGTTATGAGTACATTTTTGTTATTTATACTGAGGGGCCTCTTAAGTTTTGAGTGCTGGGTTTTGAGTTCGAACTGATAATCAATCAGTGTACAAAAGCTCAAAACTCATTACACGACACTCAAAACTTGAAGAAATACTGAGGGGGGGATTTGAGTAAAACTGGGGCGAAAGCTCCCCACTTTTAACAATTTTACCCCGTTTAGGCGACGAAAACAGCTTGGTATTCTTTTTTTACCTTAATGATTAGATGTTTCATTTCAATTTTATTTTAAAATGAAGATTTACAAAACAAACACGACCAACCCTAAATAAGGATGCGACTGATACTAAAACATGTTCAATCGCTTCGTTTCAACCTTTAAATAAAACAGGAGAGTAATAGCAGCCTGTTATTGCTCTACCTTTTTATGTCCTTATTGTTTAACAATTTAAAATTAAAAGTTATGAAAAATATAATCTTTTTAGCAATCATATTCGCTACAAGTATCAGTTCTACCTATATCAGAACGTCTTACAATCCATCAACTGGTAGTAATATTGATAAGCGTTTAGAATATTTGGTAGGTGATTGGAAAAGCACGGGCTTTGTAACAGACGCAGATGGATACAATCAATATATAGAAATAAATCAAAAGATTACTGCCAAAGGTAATGAAATGACTTTTGTTGTCAATGGAGTCAACCCACACAACGGTTTTCGTTATAAGACGACAAAATCTATATTTTTTGACCCTCAAAAAGAAATTTGGCGCGTAAAAGGTCAAGTAAAAGATAAATATTCACTTGATAATAAGGTGTATATCACAAATGTCAATACCGTGACCTATACATTTTATGACAATGAAAATAATTTGATGCGCTACTCAATCATCAAAGAAAATGATGATAGCTTCGTTGAAACAGAAGAGGCCTGGACAACCAATGGTTGGGACAAAACGGCTTGGTTGCGTATGCAAAGGGTGGTTAAAAATAAGGATGTTACCGCCCGCCCTTTACATTAATTAACTGATGTTACGCAACGATAAACATAAAAATGCTCATATTAGAACCTATATCAGACTGTGATAATTGAAAAAATCACAGCCTGATTTAGGTTCTTTCTTTTTGTGCATACCTTTTGGAAAGTTCAAAACTTTCCAAAAGGAGTACACGACAAACATCACTTGAATACCCC
>JAYTUR010000965.1:0-3358 GCA_043744475.1 Saprospiraceae bacterium
CCCTCAGTATTGACAACAGCAAAATAATGTTTTCCGTTTTCATGCGTAAAACGCACAATGTTGTTTTCGTCGGCAGTGCCTTGATTTGCGTAATCACCCGGAACGAGATAATCGTCTGAAAGGTGTTCGATAGTTTCTTCAACCATTGTAATAAATAAAAAAAAGTCTCAAATAGAAATTTTGTTTACAAACCATTGATATTCAATTATTTATTGAATCAAACATGATTTTATGTGTTTACAAATTTTCTATTGTTTTAACATGTAAAAAATAGACTCACATCATGCCCGAGCCGTTGGGCAGCTTTACAAGCAAGTATATTGCTCAATTGCGGCGCAAAGTTAGTATCTTTTACGTGAAAAAATAAGTATAGGTTAAATATTTACGTCTTTTTAAGAAAAAAAGGGATAAAATCGAACTTTTTCTTCGTCTGATAAAGAAAGACTACTTTTGCCCTAAAAAATAGAGATATGAAATTAGACCAATTGGTTTATCAAGTCGTGGATATTGCCCGTGAAGCAAGTGTTGAAATCCTAAAAATTTATCATTCCCCCGATTTGCACATACAAACAAAAAGTGATAACTCTCCTGTAACGGCAGCCGACCTCGCTTCTAACCGTGTTATTACTGAGGGGTTGTCAAAACTCAATCCGAATTTGCCCATTTTATCGGAGGAGACCTTAGAGATTCCCTACGAAACACGCCGTTTTTATGACTATTTTTGGGTTGTTGACCCACTCGATGGCACAAAGGAATTTATCAAACGCAATGGTGAGTTTACGATTAATATTGCTTTGATACATCAAAACAAACCTGTCTTAGGCGTTGTTTATACGCCAGATACTGAGGGGGTCTATTTTGCCATAAAAAATGGTGGCGCATTTAAAATAGAGAATGGCATAGAAAAACGCATCTATTGCAGCACTTTTCGCTTGACAGATAAGGGTCTAAAGATTCCGATTTCAAGGTCACATCGCAACGAAGCGACTGATAAATTGTTTAAAGACTACAATCACCCTGAATTAATACCTTGTGGCAGTTCGCTCAAATTTTTGAAAATTGCCGACGGTTCTTTCGATATTTACCCACGCATTGGTACGACGATGGAATGGGATACAGCTGCGCCGCAAATCGTTTTGGAAGAAGCGGGTGGTCAAATTTTAGAATGGCACACCCGTAAACCTTTGATTTACAATAAGATGGATTTAAGAAACCCTAATTTTATTGCACATGGTATTATTATATAGAAAGACACAGATTACTCGAATGTCACGAATTAATCAGATATATTTTCGAAAAATGCTTTCAAATAATTTGTGAAATTCGTGTTAGAAAAAATAGCTTACTTTACAGTTCAAAAAAATAATAAAATGTCCTCAAATCAGCACGATACAGATATTATCAAGGAAGTTACAACCATTTTTAGCAAACATTTGGAAGTCAGCGGCTTTCGAAAAACGCCCGAACGTTATGCTATTTTGGAAGAAATATACCGTCGTGGCGACCATTTTGACGCTGAAGCCTTGTATATCCACATGAAAAACCAAAATTATCGGGTCAGTCGCGCAACGGTCTATAATACGCTCGACCTTTTAGTGAACTGTGATTTGGTGCGGAAACATCAATTTGGAAAAAACCTCGCACAATACGAAAAGTCTTATGGCTTCAAACAACACGACCATACGATATGCGTGGACTGCGGCAAAGTCGTCGAGTTCTGCGACCCGCGCATTCAAAACATCAAAACGATGATAGGTGATTTGTTAAATTTCAAAATTACGCATCACTCGCTCAATCTTTATGGTGTCTGTGGCAGTTGCCAGAAAAAACGCGATTTTGATCGCGAATACACCATTCCAGATACGCTATTAAATGATTAGTGGAAAATGGATAGTGCATAATGAAAAAAAGCGACCCCTCAGTAAAATCGAGTTGTCGCTTTTTTTTATTATCCATTATCAACTATTCACTATCCATTAGAAAAATTACTTCCCTGTAAAATGCTTTAACATAATGACTTCACGTTCGGTTAAAGTCCGATAACCGGCACGTGGCAAGTCTTTTTTAGTTAAACCACCATAAAAAACACGGTCGAGACGCGTTACTTGATAGCCTAAATGCTCAAAAATGCGGCGAACGATGCGGTTTTTACCGATATGAATTTCAATCATCACCTCATGTTTTGTCGCACCACTCACATATTGAACGCCATCAACCTGTGCCAAACCATCTTCTAATTCAACCCCTTTAGCGATGCCGTCGAGGTCACTTTTGGTCAAAGGCTTATCTAAAACAACATGATAGAGTTTTTTGATAAGATAACTTGGGTGCGCCATTTTTTGAGCCAAATCACCATCGTTTGTCAATAACAACAAGCCCGTTGTATCGCGGTCAAGTCGCCCAACAGGAAAAATACGTTCTTTTACAGTCCGTTTTATCATATCAAGCACTGTTTTTCTACCCCGTTCATCGCTCACAGTCGTAATCGTATCTTTTGGTTTATTCATCAAAATATAGATTTTTTGCTCGACTGGTTTGATGGCTTTTCCCTTGTATTTAACGACATCCATTGGTAAAACTCGTAGTCCCGGCTCATTGACCACCTTACCATTGACGGTTATTTCACCTGCCAAAATCATCTCTCCTGCCTTGCGACGCGCCGCAATGCCACACATTGCAACGTATTTATTTAAGCGTGTATCGTCATCATCAGCAGGTGTGGACTTAGCGATATGCGGCTTAAACACACCTTTTTCGTTAGGTTTAAACGTAGAAGTGGCTTTTTCATGCGCACTTTTATTTCTCGGACGCATTTCTCTAACTGGCTTTTCAGAACGTTTCGGATGTCCATCTTCTTCTGTATTAACCTTTCTTGTAGGACGGTCGTCTGTTTCAATTGTACGTTTCGGACGGTCATCAGAATTGAAATCACGCTTCGGACGGTCGTCTGAATTGAAATCGCGTTTCGGACGGTCATCTGAATTGAAATCACGCTTTGGGCGGTCGTCAGAATTGAAATCGCGTTTTGGGCGATCATCTGAATTAAATGTGCGCTTTGGACGGTCATCAGAACTGAAATCACGTTTCGGACGGTCGTCTGAATTGAACGTGCGCCTTGGACGATCATCTGAATTGAACGTACGCTTTGGGAGGTCGTCTGAATTGAAATCACGTTTTGGGAGGTCGTCAGAATTAAATGTACGCTTTGGACGGTCATCTGAATTGAAATCACGTTTTGGGCGATCATCTGAATTAAATGTACGTTTCGGACGGTCGTCTGATTTAAAATCGCGTTTCGGACGGTCGTCAGAATTAAACGTACGCTTTGGGCGATCATCTGAATTAAACGTACGTTTTG
>JAYTUR010000966.1:0-3357 GCA_043744475.1 Saprospiraceae bacterium
TTCCGTTTTAAGGGTCAAAATGCCTTCGTTTTCCGTCATGGCTTCGACGGCATTGATGATGAGATTGGTCAATGCCATTTGCAGTTTCGATTCATCGGCATGGATAAGCGGGTTTTCAGGGGCGTAATGCTTAACTATTTTTATATTTTTCAATAAAAAACGGTCAGAAGTCGTCTCAACAGCCTTTTCAACGAGGTCATTGACAGGCTGCTTTTTGAGTTCAATATGCGCAGGATTGGCAGTTTGTAGCAATTCCGTTATCAAATTGCCGATGCGGTGGCTGTTGCGTTTGATGATGTCGAAATAATAAGTCAATTCATCATCTTTGTTTTCAAGACCCAATTGTTCAACGGAAAGGTCAATATTGGTCAACGGATTACGAATTTCATGCGCCAAAGCCCTTGTAAAACGACCCGTTGCCGCTATTTTTTCCAAATTTAAACGATTGCGTTCCAATAAACGAATCGCCGTAACATCTTGAATCGAGCCATGATGATAAATAGTACCCCCCTCAGTATAAATGATGCCATTGATGACACAAATCCTTTTTTCGCCCCATTTATTTACAAAAATGGTCTCATAGTCACGTAATTCTCCTGTTTTTAACAATATTTCAGTGATAGTCTGGCGTTCCGATTTATCAAAAAGCAAATCAACCGTATTCAGCCGCATAAATTCATCATGCGTATAGTCGAAAATATCCGTTCCACGTTCGTTGACATCAATAAAAATACCGTTGCCTGTGTCAGCCAAGTAAATCATTTCCCTCGAACGGTTAAAAATATTGCGATACAAGCGTTCACTTGCCTTGACCGCTTTGAGGGCTTGCGCGTGTTTGAGAGCATATCTGATGCTGCGTTCAAGTGTTTCGGCTTCCAATTCGCTTTTAATCAAGTAATCTGTTGCACCTAACAATGTAGCTTCAAGGTCAACTTCTTTATTTCCTCGACCTGTTAAGAGTATAATTGGTATTTCAATTGCCAACTCCCGCACTTCATGCAGTAAGTTCAAACCCGTTTTTTGACCCAGTAAAAAATCAACAAGGCAGATATCAAATATGCCTTCTATTAACTGCTTCAAACCATCATCATAAGTCGAAGCCCAAGCGATGGAGAAATGATGCTCCTCAATATCGTTTAAATGGTCAGAAACAAGGAAGTAGTCATCTTCGTCGTCGTCAATGATAAGAATGCTGATGTTTTTCATAATGATCAAACTACGCCGTTTGCAGGACTTCTGTTTGGTGGAAAATAGGGTGTAAATTTAAACTAAATACTCAAAATTTTAACTTTGATACTGAGGGGGGTACTCATTTTGTGTTTTGAGCAAAATAAGTCTTCTTAAAAAGTAGTGGATTTTCACCTGTTACTTTTTTAAAAATTCGATTGAAATAAGACAGACTTTCAAACCCACATTGAAAACACACTTCCGTCACTGTATTGTCCAAAAGTAGTAATTTTTTAGCTTGATTGATGCGGTATTGATTCACAAACTCCGTAAAAGTCATCAAAGTCATTTTTTTGAAATAACGACAAAACGCCGCATGAGTTAGATGTGTCAATTTTGCCATATCTATAATGTCCATTTTTTCTTGATAATGCGTTTCGATGTAGGCATAGACAACTTTTAGCCGTTGTTGCTCCTTCAAATTGTAATATTGCCCAATCGGATTGGCCTGTAAAAGTTCTTTTTCAGCACATACCGACATGGATTGTAACAGTTTTAGGATAGCGATAAACTGTTCAAAATGAGCAAGTTGGAAGATATTTTTCAACGCCTCCCCTATTTCTTTTTTTGAATACCCATGAAAACATACGCCTTTTCGAGCCTGTTCAAACAAGTCTTTCACATCTGCCAATTCAGGTATTTGAGCGAAGGCTTTGTCTAAAAAATCTTCTTTGATGTGTAAAACATATTTTCTGTAGCGCGTTTTGATACCATAATCAAAATTGAGATGCGGGATATATGGCCCTATCAAAACCAAATCACTGCCTTCAAAACGAGAAATATGCTCGCCCACATGACGTGTACCGTCCGCCCCTTCGATATAGACAATTTCATATTCAGGGTGATAATGCCAGTAAAAAAAGTCATTTAACTGAGGGGTCAAAAGACGAAAGGAACTGCCCGCATCAGGCGTGAAATTTTCAAAAATGAGCTTCATTGTTTTACTAAAATGTATTTTAAAAGAATAAAAGTACAGTAAAAATCATTATTGTTCAAATGCTGGCAATTATAGTTGTATTTTCTCCATTTCCTCCTACCCTATCTTTGTGTCATTAAATCATTAATAAAAAAAATATAAAAATGGATATGCAAGAAACAATGGTTCCGACAATGATGCCAACCATGACACCCACGATGATACCTGACAATGCCCACACGGATATTCCGGGCAATCCTTCGACAGCAACCAGCAGCAAAGTGAGGTTGCGGGCAAGTCTTACTGAGGGGGGGGCTTTGCGTGTTTTGAGCGAAACCGACTGGCAATTTTGGCTTGAAAACGGCTATGTGATTATCAAAAATGCTGTGCCGTATGAGCAAGCCTTAGCAACGGCTGCATTTTTATGGGAATTTGAAGAAAAAGACCCTAAAGACCCTGAAACGTGGTACGCACCACCGCGTGCCGAAATGAAAATGAAAGAATTGACGAATACAGGCATGGTTGAAGTCTATAACAATCAACATCTTTGGAATAATCGTCAAATGCAACGTGTTTACGATGCTTTTGTCGATATTTGGGGCACTGAAAAGCTGTGGGTGACGATTGACCGCGCCAATTTGAATTTCCCATTGCGTCCAGGGTTTGAGTACAAAGGGTTCATCCATTGGGATTATGACCCTGAAACGAAGCCGCAAAACGTGCAAGGCGTTTTGGCTTTGGCTGACCAAATGGAGGAAAATATGGGCGGTTTCCAGTGTATTCCCGAACTTTTCCGCACATACAATGCTTGGAAATTGACACAACCCGAAGACCGCAATCGATTCAAACCCGATATTACAGGTTTTGAAGACAAATTGGTGAAAGTAAAAATGGAAGCGGGTGATTTATTGATTTTCAACAGCAGTCAACCGCATGGTATTCGCGCCAATAATTCAACCGACAAAGTTCGTATGGCGCAATATATATCCATGATGCCTGCCGAAGAGGATAATGAAGCCTTGAAAGAGTGGCGCATCAATTCATGGAAAAACCGTATCGCACCCGAAGGTTATGCTTTCCCGGGTGACCCACGCAATTGGGAACAAACGAAATATGATACAGCGGTTTTGAATGATTTAGGCAAAAAACTTTTAGGGCTTGAAAACTGGTAAAGTAATAGCCCACAGATTGGACTGATTTGCTTGATTAGGCTG
>JAYTUR010000967.1:0-3355 GCA_043744475.1 Saprospiraceae bacterium
TAAAAACGATGAATAAGCTATTGTCAATGGCTTATTCATTGTTTTTTTTATTAATATTTTTATTGAATTATTTTTAATAAAATATTAAATTATAATATATTAAAATTTATACCGCAAATAATTATTTGTATTCGTCTAAAATTGTATGAATTATTTTTAAAAATACCATATAAAGGTAACTTTACGGGTTATTAAAATAACAAATACATTTTTCACAAACTTTTACAAACTAAACATTTTTACAAAAAGTATGAAAAACTCCCTATCCCCTAATATCGAATTGGCGCATCAATTCATGGAGCAAGGTCGTTCGGCAGGTGTTATTCACAATGTCATTAGTAACCAAGAAACGGATGGTAAAAATATCATCCTCAATGGCAAACGTGTCACGTATTTTGGTAATTGTAGCTATCTCGGACTCGGACAAGATGCGCGCTTAAAAGAGGCCGCAATTGAGGCGATTCATCGCTATGGCATCCAATTTGCTTGCTCAAGAACGTATGCCAGTGTACCACTCATCGAGGAAGCAGAATCTCTGTTGACCCAAATTTTTGGTAAACCGACCATTGCCGCCCAAACAACGACCTTGGCGCATTTGTCCACTATTCCTGTTTTAATGCGCCGTGAAGATGCGATTATCATTGACCATCAAGCACATACGAGTATGCACAATGCCGTTGCGATTGCCAAAAGCATGGATGTACACGTCGAGATGATTCGACACAACCGCATGGACATGCTTGAAAGTCGGCTCAAAAAATTGCAGCATCAATACGACCGTATATGGTATATGGCAGATGGGGTTTATTCTATGTTTGGCGATGTGGCCCCCCTCAGTGCGATGTGGGATTTGATGAATCAGTATGACAATTTTTATTGTTACATTGACGATGCACATGGTATGAGCTGGACGGGCAAACACGGCAGTGGTTATGCTTTGAGTCAATTGCCAAGTTTTCACGACAAAATGGTGCTCGTTACTTCACTCGTCAAAGGTTTTGGTGCTTGCGGCGCAGCGATTGTATTGCCAAATGAGGAGTGGCGGCGCATTATCTTAAATGTCGGACCTACGTTAATTTTTTCAGGACCGTTACCACCATCAACCCTCGGCGCAATTATTGCGTCGGCGAAAATTCATTTGACATCAGAAATTACGAAAAAACAAGACCGATTGAGCCAACTCATGTCTTATTTTGTACTCACCACCAAATCCTTGCGTTTACCGCTTGTCAATGAAGACCGTGCGCCTATCTTTTTTTTCGGTGTTGGCGGTACGCTCGAAGCAGGTCTGGAAATTAGTCAACGGATGATTAAATCGGGGCACTTACTCAACCTGTCATCATTTCCCGCAGTCCCTTACAAAAATACAGGCTTACGCGCTACTTTGACCACAACGCATACCGAGCAAGATATTTATGAAATGCTTTACGCACTTTCAGAGCATCTCAGTGATATGGAACGCCAAACGAAAGTTAATCGAAAAGAAATACATATAGCGTTTGGAATGCCGTTATAAAACAACTGAAACGTGGTATAGTTTTTGGCGAATGTCGATTAACTTTGTCATCCGACATTCGTTAAATCTCTTATATGCAGAAGCTGACTTCATTATACAGTTTTTTTATCCCCCTTCAACTGACAGACGACCCCTTCGTCTATCGGAAAGCTAAGGTTTTGACCAATGTTATCTTTTTTTCAATATGCGTAGCCATTGTTTTGCAAATACTCGCTTCAATTTTTGTTTTGAGTAACCCCGTGCCGCTGTATAAAGCTATCTTTTTAGGTTTATTTTTGCTTTTTTTATTCAAAAAAACGGGTAACATTATTCTGGTTAGTAACTTGCTATCTTTGTTTTGGGCACTGCCGTTGATTTCCGTTATTCCCGAAACAAATGGACTTTACTCTGACAATTTACTGTGGCTATTTTTATCCCCCCTCATTGTTTTGTTATTTGCGAACAGGCAGTGTGGTGTGGCGTGGCTTAGTGTTCTGTTGGCTTATACTTATTATTTGTATTTATTTCATTCTCAAAAGAATACACCGGCTTTTGCATCGGCATCAGAGCCCGAATATTACCTCATCAGTTATGTCTTCCTATTCATTGCTATCTTTTTTGTCGTTGTTATTTTTGAAACGGGGCAATTGTTGACGATTCGGTTATTGACCCAACAAAAAGCCGTCCTTGTCAAACAAGCTGAAGAAATTGCTCAAAAAAACTTAGAACTTCAAGCCATTGAAGAACGGCTACGCGAAACTAATCAAGACCTAGAACACTTCGCTTTTGCAGCCAGCCACGACCTCAAAGAACCTTTAAGAATGATTGGTATGTACACCCAACTCACTAGAAAACGGCTCGATGGACAATTAGATGACTCTTCAAGAGAATTTATGGGCTATGTGACGGACGGTGTCGGACGTATGCAAAATTTATTGGACTCTCTTCTCGATTACTCTCGATTGGGAAAAAATAAAAGTAACCTAAAAGATATTGACCTCAACGATACCATCTTTATTGTGATTCACAACCTCATGTCTTCTATGAAAGAAGCAAACGCTGCAGTCACTGCCAACCCTTTGCCAACCGTCAAAGCATCGTCGTTTGAAATGATTCAATTGTTTCAGAATCTTATCGCCAATTCCATTAAATTTCGGCGAGAAGGCATACCGCCCAGTATCGAAATTAATGCAAATGAGACTTTGACAGGTGATTTTATGTTTACCGTAACAGATAATGGCATCGGAATTCCTGAATCACATCAAGAACGTGTCTTTAAGATTTTTGAACGCCTACATTCTCGAGCAGACTATGAAGGTTCTGGTATTGGTTTAGCGACCTGTAAAAAAATTATACAAAGCTCAGGCGGTAAAATTTGGCTTGAAAGTACTGAGGGAGTCGGTACAACTTTTTATTTTACACTGCCTAAGTTTGTTGCGAACTAAACCTTTGCCGTCTTATTTCGCAAAAAATGGTCTGCCACCACAATCGCTGCCATGGCTTCAACAATCGGCACAGCGCGTGGCAAAACGCAAGGGTCATGTCGCCCTCGTCCCGTTACTTCAACCTTTTCGCCCGCCATATTCACCGATTCTTGTGCGGGTATAATAGTCGCCACAGGCTTAAAAGCCACTCGGAAATAAATATCCTCACCATTGCTGATGCCGCCTTGAATACCGCCTGAATGATTGGTTTTTGTCCTAACTTTATCCCCCTCAGTATAAAACGCATCATTGTGTTCTGAACCACGCATCGCAACCCCGTTGAAGCCAGAACCATATTCAAAATCCTTAGCCGCATTGATGGACAACATGGCTTTTGCCAAATCCGCATGGAGTTTATCAAAGGCAGGTTCGCCCA
>JAYTUR010000968.1:0-13203 GCA_043744475.1 Saprospiraceae bacterium
ACCATGAAAGTCATTTGAGTGAAGATGAACCACGTTGGTTTGCCATCCGAACGCGTTATAAAAGCGAAAAATTAGCTTACAAACAACTTGTTAGTCGTCAAATTGATGCGTATTTGCCGATTCGTCACTTGATTCGACGTTATGGGCGCAAAAAACGAGAGGTTGATTTGCCACTTATCAATAATTTTGTTTTTGTAAAAATCGTAAAAAAAGATTATTTGACAGTCTTACAAACGGAATATGTTAATGGCTTTTTGAAGTTAGGCCATAACCTATTATCTATTCCAGAAGAGCAAATTGATTTGATTCGCCGTTTGTTGGGTGAAAATATTGATTTAGAAGTTGTTGAAAATAGAAGCCTTGAAAAAGGCGATTGGGTGGAGGTGACTTCTGGACCATTGCTCGGTATGCGTGGCAAATTGGTTCAAGTAAAAGGGAAAGAAAAAGTTTTAGTTGAACTGTTGAATTCAGGTTATAGTTTAGAGATTAGTATTGATAATCACTTGATTAGAAGGGTTGATGACCATTAAAAATCTGTGTTTTACTGTTTAACTTAGATATAAAATTGGTTTTTTGATTGATTTTCGTTGTGTTATACTGAGGGGGTATTCAATTAGTAATGATGAATATGCATACCTTTTGGAAAGTTTCGAACTTTCCAAAAGGTTATCCTAAAAGTATCACGTGAAGAATTGGTTAGTGAAATTTTCTAAATCCCCCTACGTTTATTCGCAGCATTGCAAAAATCGTTGAAAGCCAATAAAAATTTAAGATTTAACTACCATCTGTTGGGACAGATGAAAGGCGAAGCCATGTTTAAGTGTTCGTTTTTTTCTATTGACGAATTTCCGAATAACGATTAACAAATAACGATTAACGAAATGTCAGTTCAAGTACAGCCGATGCTCCAAATGGTTGACCTCAAAGGTCAATATCAAAAACTTAAGGACGAAATAGATGCGTCCATTCACGCATGTTTGGATTCAACGGCATTTATCAACGGTGCACAAGTCAAGTCTTTTCAAAAGAATTTGGAGGCTTATCTCGGTGTTCGACACGTGATTCCATGCGCAAATGGCACGGACGCGCTTCAAATTGCGATGATGGCACTCGGTTTAGAAGTAGGCGATGAGGTCATTGTCCCTGCCTTTACTTATGTCGCAACGGCGGAAGTGATTGCGTTGCTGCATCTGAAACCTATTATGGTGGACGTTGACCCTGACACCTTTAATATCACTGCCAACATCATCGAAGGAGCGATTACAGAGCGCACAAAAGCGATTGTACCGGTGCATTTATTTGGTCAAAGCTGTGATATGGAAACGATTATGGCGGTGGCAAAAAAGCATAATTTATATGTCATCGAAGACACGGCACAAGCGATTGGAGCAGATTATACCTTTTCAAATGGTCAAAAAGCAAAGGCAGGTACAATTGGTCATATCGGTTGTACTTCATTTTTCCCGTCAAAAAACTTAGGTTGCTACGGTGACGGTGGGGCAATCATGACCAATGACGATGATTTGGCGGCTAAAATACGCATGATGGCGAATCACGGTCAATCACGCCAATATTACCACGATACAGTAGGTGTCAATTCGCGTTTGGACTCGATTCAAGCGGGCATTTTAGATGTCAAATTATGCCATTTAGACGAATATTCGGCAGCACGTCAAGCAGCAGCGGCTTATTATGATGCGGCATTTTCAAAAACAGACGGTTTGGTTATTCCTGGAAGGCAACACAATTCGACTCATGTTTTTCATCAATATACCCTTCGTGTGAAAAGCGGGCAGCGAAATGCGTTGAGGGCGCATCTTACTGAGGGGGGCGTTAGTGCCATGATTTATTATCCAATTCCACTTTACAAGCAAAAGGCATACAGCCATTATTGGTCACATGATGAGTTGGCAGTTACAGAAGCCTTGTGCGAAGAAGTCATTTCATTACCCATTCACACAGAGCTTACGAAAGAAATTTTAGCTTATATCACCCAAACAGTTGCCTCGTTTTTTGAAAAATAGTATGGAAAAGCACTTTTATGCACACCCAACAGCAATTATTGACGAAGGCTGCACAATTGGAGAAAGGACAAAAATTTGGCATTTTAGCCATATTATGCCCAATTGCCAATTGGGTGAAAATTGTAATATTGGGCAAAATGTCGTCATCAGTCCCGAAGTTGTTTTGGGTGCGAATGTTAAAGTTCAAAATAATGTCTCCATATATACGGGTGTAACTTGTGACGATGATGTTTTTTTAGGCCCTTCGATGGTTTTTACAAATGTTATCAATCCACGGAGCGCGGTTAATCGCAAAGCTGAATATCTTAAAACACATGTCGGTAAAGGTGCAAGTATTGGAGCTAATGCTACAATCGTTTGTGGTCATAATATTGGTGCTTATGCCTTCATAGGTGCGGGTGCAGTTGTGACAAAAGAGGTGTCAGCTTATGCCTTAGTTGTAGGAAATCCTGCGCGACAAATGGGTTGGATGAGTGAATTTGGACATCGCTTACATTTCGACGAAACAGGGATGGCGACCTGTCCCGAAAGTGGCGAACAATATCACTTAGAAAATAAGAAAGTGATAAAAATTTAGGTCTTATTACTATATTTGTTAGAAAATAGCATTGAACGAGACTCAAAACAACCACCTAAATCTATGTATGAAGTTTTATTAAGTTTTATCACCGCTTTTATACCAAGTTTTTTCATCATCCCATCAGTTATCAAAGTAGCTCATGAGAAACATCTTTGCGACGAGCCAGGTGAAAGACGTTCTCACGAAAATAGCACCCCTTCATTAGGCGGTGTGGCTATTTTTGCTGGACTAATGTTTTCGATGATATTTTGGATGCCTTTTGATGTCTTTGGTCAACTCCAATACACCCTTTGTGCGTTCATTATCATCTTCCTCATTGGCGTAAAAGATGATATTATGCCGATTTCACCTTACAAAAAATTGCTGGGAGAATTGATGGCAGCGGGCATCATTGTCCTAAAATCAGGTGTGAAAATTACGAGTTTACATGGTTTATTTGGCATTGACAAGGTTTACGATTGGTTCAGTATTTTGCTTTCGATATTTACAATCATTGTCATTATTAATTCTTTTAATTTAATTGATGGTATCAACGGGCTTTCTGGAAGTATAACAACTGTTATTACGCTCTCGTTCGGTACGTGGTTTTTTTATATTGGCAATAACCCGAGTACACCTCCTGTCATAGCCAATTCAAGCATAGGTTTATCCATTATGGCATATTCATTGGCGGGGTCTATTGTTGCTTTTTTAAAATATAACTTTACACCTGCTAAAATTTTTATGGGCGACACCGGAGCTTTATTGTTGGGTTTAATTTGTTCCATTTTGGTCATAAAATTCATTGAAATCAACCAAGCACTTATCGGAATCAACCCATTAGCTATGGAAGCCAGTCCTGCCGTAGCGATTGGTGTCTTGATTTTACCCCTTTTTGATACAGCACGCGTTTTTACTATTCGGATACTGAGGGGTCGGTCACCATTCTCACCTGACCGTTTGCACATTCATCATTTATTGGTGGACTTTGGCTTTTCTCACATGCAAGGAACTGGAATATTAGTGGCTGTGACACTTTCATTTATCACTTTCGTATTGGTTTTTCAAGGGATAGGTACTTTCAAACTTCTTTTCTTAACGCTTGCTATCGCAACTCTCTTGAGTGGTATTTTGCAACGCATCGTTGAAAAAAGAAGGCAGCGCATCAATAATGAGTCATTAGCTGAGGGCTAAAAGGTAACTTTCATAAGAGGTAAGCGTAAGAAAGTATTTTATTTGTTTTTATATAAACTCCTTTTATGGCTCATATCCCATTTAAAAAAGTCCTTGTTCTTGCGCCACATACCGACGACGGTGAATTAGGCTGTGGTGGCACGATTGCTAAACTCATTGAACAAGGCAGTGAAGTCTATTATGTCGCTTTTTCTGCTTGCGAACAGTCCGTTTTACCACAATTTCCAAAGGATATCTTGATAACAGAGGTAAAAGCTGCGACACAAGTTTTAGGTATTAAGCCCGAAAATTTGACCTTATTACAATATGATGTACGGACATTTAACTATCATCGGCAAGCGATTTTAGATGATATAATAAAGCTAAAAGCGCAAATTAACCCTGATTTGGTTTTTGTACCCTCGCCAAAAGATATCCATCAAGACCATGCAACGATATCGAATGAAGCCATTAGAGCCTTCAAATTTACGTCCATTTTGTGTTATGAACTGCCTTGGAACAATTTTACATTCTCTACAACCTGTTTTTTTCATCTCGATGAAAAACATATTGAAACTAAAGTGAATGCCTTGAAGCAATACCAATCGCAAGCCCACCGTCCTTATGCCAACGAGGAATTTTTGAGGTCATTGGCACGCACACGCGGCGTTCAAATCAATACACGCTATGCAGAGGTTTTTGAAGTTGTGCGGTTAATCAACAATTGAATACAACATTTTTATGGAAAAAAATAGTAAGATATATGTCGCAGGACATCGCGGCATGGTAGGCTCCGCCATACTGAGGGGTCTCCACAAACAAGGTTTTGAGAATTGTATTTTTAGAAAATCAAAGGAACTCGACCTCCGAAACCAAGAACAAACGCATCGTTTTTTTCAAAAAGAACGCCCTGATTATGTCTTTTTAGCGGCTGCCAAAGTCGGTGGCATCGTTGCCAACAATACATATCGTGCTGATTTTCTCTACGAAAACCTCATGATTCAGTCCAATGTTATCCATGCAGCCTATCAAAATGGGGTTAAGAAATTGATGTTTCTCGGTTCGTCGTGCATTTATCCAAAACTCGCACCACAGCCTTTGAAAGAAGAGTATTTGCTCACAGGTTTGCTCGAACCGACCAATGAGCCTTACGCAATTGCTAAAATAGCAGGCATTAAAATGTGTGATGCTTATCGGGCGCAATACGGTTGCAACTTCATTTCAGCCATGCCGACCAATCTCTATGGTCCGAATGATAATTATGATTTACAAAACTCACACGTCCTACCTGCCCTTATCCGTAAATTTTTGACAGCAAAGAAAAACGGTGACCCCGCAGTTATTTTGTGGGGAACGGGCACACCGCTTCGTGAATTTATGCACGCCGACGATTTGGCTGATGCTTGTTTGTTTTTGATGGATAATTTCGATGATCAAGGTTTTGTCAATGTTGGCACAGGTGTGGATTTACCTATTCGACAGTTAGCGGAATTGATAAAAGGTATTGTAGGCTACGAAGGTGACATCATTCAAGACACCACGAAACCCGATGGCACGCCGCGTAAACTGATGGATGTGTCAAAAATTCATAATATGGGTTGGCAGCATCAAATTTCGTTAGAGGTTGGTATTCAACGTGTTGTGGACGAAGTAAGAGACCTTTTTTAGTTACTGATTGATACAGATTTTTTTGATTTTTACTGAGGGGGTAACCCGAATTTAAAATATTAATAACATTTATGAATCCTAATCATTACGTCGCCATCATGGCGGGCGGTGTCGGTAGCCGATTTTGGCCCGCCAGCCGCGAAGCAAAACCTAAACAATTTCTCGATATTCTTGGCACAGGCAAATCGCTTTTACAGATAACTTATGAGCGATTTTTGCCGCTTATTCCTATGGAAAATATTTTTATTGTCACCAATTCGGCTTATAGAGGCTTGGTTAAAGAGCAATTACCCGATGTGACGGACAATCAAATCCTTGGCGAACCGAGCCGAAACAATACAGCTCCGTGCTTGGCTTACACAGCTTTCAAATTGCAAGGTCTGAATCCAGATGCAACATTTGTCGTAGCTTCCAGTGACCATTTGATATTAAAAGAGGATATTTTTCTTCAAAATATCAAGCAAGCCCTTGATTTTGCAGGCAGTAAAGATGCTCTTGTGACGCTCGGTATCACACCGACATCACCCAATACGGGTTATGGTTATGTGCAATACAATCTCCACGATGCCAATAAAGATGGCATATATAAAGTCATGAGTTTCAAAGAAAAACCCAATTTAGAAACCGCGCAAGAGTTTTTAAAAGCGGGTAATTATGTTTGGAATGCGGGTATTTTTATATGGTCAGTCAAAAGCCTTTTGAAGTCTTTTAAGAAAAATGCAGAAGATATTTTTGACATATTTCAAGCTGGAGAAATTATCTATAATACGGAGGGGGAGCAAGAATTCATTGATGAGCAATATCCAACAACTCGTTCAATATCAATAGATTATGCTATTTTGGAAAAGGCGGATAATGTTTATACCATTCCGGGCGATTTTGGTTGGTCAGATTTGGGTACATGGGGGGCTTTGTATGATGAATCGAAAAAAAATGCAGAAGCCAATGTCATTCAAGGCGACAATATATTGGTTTACGACTCAACCAATTGCCTTGTTCGCGCACCTCATGCGAAGCTCGTTATACTGAGGGGTCTTGAAGATTATATTGTTGTTGACGAAAACGACGCGCTGTTGATTTATCCAAAAGCAAAAGAGCAGGAAATTAAGCAAGTGACGGAGACAATTAAAAAATTGAAAGGGCAAGGATACCTTTAAACGAACACTTAAACGCTTGATTCTTTTTGGAAAATAAGAAACAAAAGATTGCGCTTGTTGCCAATTCTTCTTGGAATATATACAATTTTCGCCTAAACATACTTGACATATTACTTGAAAAAGGATATGAAGTCATCGTTATCGCACCCTTAGATATTTACAGTCATTATTCCAATGATTTTCCAAAGGTTCGGCATATTTCCCTCCGATATTTAGTGCGTCGAAGTCTCAATCCTTTTCACGATTTATTGTTCATATTTGAGCTTTTCACGATTTATCGCAAGGAACATCCTGATATTTTATTGCATTATACCATAAAACCCAATATTTATGGTGGTATCGTTTCTCGTTTTTTGGGTTTGAAAGCGATTGCTTGTATTACTGGATTGGGTTATACATTTATCAATACAGGCTTCATACATTGGCTTACTAAACAGTTATATAAATTTTCTTTTTTGCGTGTAAAGCGTGTTATTTTTGAAAACATAGACGACCGCTTACTTTTTAATGATTTAAAAATCATTGAAGCCGAAAAATCGGTTTCTGTTAAAGGTTGTGGTATCAATATCGAGCGATTTTATCCCATGCCGCATTGGGAGAAATCGCTTCAAAACGCCCGAGTGTTTACATTCATCGGGCGTTTTTTACATGACAAGGGCATCGTTGAGTTTGTAGAAGCGGCTCGATTGGTGAAACAAAAATATCCAGACACCTTGTTTTGGCTTGTCGGTGAGATTGATACCGGCAATCCCGCTGCCATTCACTCCAATATACTGAGGGGGTGGATTTTAGAAGGACTCATTGAAAATAAAGGTTTTATGGACGATGTCCGCCCTTTTATTGCGGCAAGTGACTGCATTGTTTGCCCGTCTTATCGGGAAGCAATACCGCGTGTACTTCAGGAAGGTATGGCGATGGAACGAGCGATTATTACCACTAATGTACCCGGTTGTAGAGAAGCTGTTGAAGATGGTATCAATGGTTTTTTAGTAACAGTTAAGTCACCTGAAGCCTTAGCAAAAGCCATGTGTCGCTTGATAGAACTGACTGATGAAGAGCGCACAGAAATGGGGAAACGGGGTCGAGAAAAAGTGTTACGTGAATTTGACCAAAAACTCATTACTAATGATATTTTAAAAGTCATTGAATCCGTTATTCAATAACTTTTAAAGACTAAAGAACCCCGATTTTTTATATTGAAATTTTGAACAACACTTGGAAAATATACTTTTTTTAACATACTATTTACCTCCCATTCGTTCTGTTGGTGTTCGTCGAAATTATCTTGTGATTCAGCATTTAGTACCTCATTTCGACCAGTTATTTGCTATTACAACAACCAATAAACATCGCTTACCTATTGAAAATCAACCACTTGACTTTGTTGAAGTTCATGAAGCCTGTACTTTAGATTACCGAACAATTAGCACATGGTTTAAAAAGGAAAGGGCGGATGTTCATTTTTCTGAAGGCTCAAAAGCCAGTGGTTTGGGTCAATTTCTGGTCAAACTCAACCGCAGTTTTCCGTTCACTTTGTTGTGGGGTGAAGGTGGTTTGGTGTATATCATCCACAGTTTTTTTATAGGGTTAAAATTGATTCGGCGACATAATATCAGTCATCTATATTCATCGTTTTTACCTTATTCCGACCATGCCGTAGCGTATTTGCTAAAAATATTTTACCCTACACTCGTATGGGTAGCTGATTTTCGTGATTTGCACGTTGAACCACACTACGATATTGTTTTTTGGCGACCTTTTCAGCATTGGTGCAATCGTCAAATTTTGAAAAAAGCAGACCTTGTTACAACCGTTTCTGAAGGTTTGGCGAGACATCTAAGGGCTTATCACTCAAACGTTTATGTATTTCAGAACGGTATTGCCCCCCTCAGTATAAATGGTCACATAACGCCTTCTATCCTCAACTATCCTTCAAAATTTACAATTTGTTATACGGGTTCTTTGTTTGGTGATGAAAGAAATCCCACTCTCATACTCACAATCATTAAGGACTTAATCTTAGAGAGGGTTTTAAATTCTAATAACTTTCAGTTTGTTTATGCTGGAAAAGATACTAAATTGTGGCTTGATTGGGTCGAACATTTTGGTTTGACTTCTTTTTTTAAAAGTTATGGTATGGTGAGTCTCGACGAAGCCAAACAACTGCAAAAAACGAGTCAGGTCAACCTTTTACTCACGACGGCTACACCCGATTGGACAGGTGTGATGACAGGTAAGTTTTATGAATACCTTGCAGCACAACGACCCATCGTTGTACTTATAAATGGTACACAAGATATTGAATTTGAGACGGTTATGAATAATCTGAATGCAGGTTGCGTTGTTTATAATGACCGTTCTTACGATGTTTTGCGCGATTATTTATTATCATGTATTCACCAATTTCAAAAAAATGGGCTAGTAGAATCAACCATTTTTATAGATAAGTTGAAGGAGTTAGAATGGTCTTTTACGATCGAAAAATTAATGAAAAGAATTAATAAAATTAAATCCAATGTACTCAACTGAATTTAAGTGTCTTGACTTTGATACACAGAAAATACAAAATAGTCACCGTCGTCGGTGCGCGCCCGCAATTCATCAAAGCGGCACCCCTCAGTAAAGCGATTGGGGAAAGTGAAAACTTGGACGAAGTGCTTGTCCATACAGGACAACACTACGACTACGAGCTCTCACAATTGTTTTTTGATGAATTGGGTTTGCCGACCCCTCAGTACAATCTTGAGATTGGCAGTGGTCGTCATGCTTTTCAAATGGGACAGATTCTTATAAAATTAGATGCTGTTTTAGAAAAAGAAAAGCCCAATTTGGTCATCGTTTTTGGAGATACGAACTCAACAGCCGCCGCCGCTATTACGGCAGCAAAAAATAATATTCCGTTGGCACATGTTGAAGCAGGTTTAAGAGAATGGAATAAACGTATTCCAGAAGAAGTTAATAAATTATTGACAGATTCTGTTACGGATTTGTATTTCTGCCCCACCCAAACGGGTGTTGATAATCTCCAAAAACAAGGAATTACTGAGGGGGTGCATTTAGTCGGCGATATTGGTTTAGATTTGATAATCAATAACTTAGATAAAATAAATCAACACAAAACAATACTTCAAGAGTTAAATATTACTGAAGGGAGCTACTTTTTTATGACCTGCCACCGCGCCAGTAATACCGATAGTGTTGCTCAACTTGAAGAGATATTATCTATCTTTGATGACATAAATGAACCTATCATTTTCCCCATTCATCCACGTACAAGAGCGACGATTGAACAGCATGGTTTAGGACATTATTTAGAAAAGCCACACGTCAAAGTGCTTGAACCCATTGGTTTTTGGGATACTCAAGCCCTTATCCGCCATGCAAAAATGGTTTTGACGGACTCTGGCGGTGTCATCAAAGAGGCTTATTTTCATAAAGTCCCTTGCTGTATCATGGACAACCAAATAGAGTGGGTTGAAGCGGTCAATGAGGGTTGGAGTAAAATAACTGGTGCAAATAAAAAAAAAATAATTGATACTATAAAATCTTTTCAAGCGCCGCTTGTATCGAGCAATTTCTTAGGCAATGGCACAGCCGTTTCTCAAATTGTTTCTATAATTTATTCTTTTTTGAATAATAATTCCACATGAAGTAACTCAAACCTTGTTACTTTGTAGTATTCAAACTAAATAAATTAGCATTAAAAACACTATTTAATATGATAGTCTCGATACATCAACCTAATTTTTTGCCATGGATTGGTTATTTTTATAAAATTTGGGCAAGTGATATTTTCATTTTGCATGACAATGTTGAATATACAAAGCACAGCTTTACGAAGCGCGTTTTTATTCGTAAATATCCTGCTGAATCGGAACGTGATTATTTGATCGTTCCTTTAAGAAAGCATAGTGATTTTGACTTAATCAGTGATTTGAAAATTTGTCACGAGCGGGATTGGCAGCAAAAGCAAATTAATAAACTTTACTACATTTATCATAAAGCACCTTTTTTCAATGATTATTTTCCAACTATAAAAGAGACTATTTTATCAAGTTATGATGAAACCTATTTGACAGCGTTTAATAAAAAATTGATTTTTGATATTCTCGGTTTGTTAGATATTGAAAGAAAAATTGTGTTTTCCTCGGAGCTGCCTGTTCGAGGCTTTCAAGCAGATGAGTATAATGCTGAACTTGTTTCTTATTTTGATGGTGATTTATATATCAGCGGAACGGGTGCAAAGAAATATCAATTCAATACGACTTATTCAGAGCGAGGTATTTCATTGATATACAATGAGATAGGTAGTTCTCTGAAAAACACACCCCCTCAGTATCCTGTTCAATTTGATGTGAGTTTGAGTATTTTAGATGCGCTGTTTTATCATGGCACGGAAGGTATTTTAGATATTTTTGAAGACTACCAATCTGAACTTTTGAAAAAACAAGAGCATAAAAGCCTTGTTTTAGTTTAGGAACTCTAAAAATTAGGGAAAAAAAAGGGTTCATCCAATCACCAGAGATGAACCCTTTTTTATTTTTACGCAAAAAAAAAGAGGCATTTCCGAATTTCGGAAATAGCCTCCACACGAGATAAACACAAAAACTTATTCTTTATTAAGTGGATAGTTGATAATGGATAATAATTATCCATTATCAACTATCCATTATCAACTATTTTACCTGTTTTCAAAGACGATTTTTTTACTTAAAATCCCGCCTTCAAACTTCACTTTTGCGATATACATGCCTGTTGGCAAGTCACCACGCATCATATTGAAGTTATGATTGTTCACTTTTGCCACTTGACGGACAAGGCGACCACTCATGTCATACAACTCAATGGCTTGCATGGGATTGAAAACCTCACTTTCAAATGTGATATAGTTTTGAGCAGGATTGGGAGATACTGAGAGTTTAGTTGTCTCTGCATTCAACAAGTCTTCGGTTGATGTCACAACACCAGCACATGATGCTAAAGCCATACCTACGCAAGCACGTGGCACGATGAACGTCATCATTGAGTCAATGTACAATTTCGCTTTTGCTTCGCTCATACCTGGATTGCTTGCTAAAGATGCTGAGTCGCGACCGAATTTATTAGTCGCAATGGTTGTATCTGTACTCCACCATTGGTAAGGCGATGAATCATTGATAGAACGACCTAAAATAGGAAATATACCGGATGCGTATGTAGCAGAAGCGCCACTTAAACTGTTACGTGCAGCGACAAGGCTCTTATAAGGGTCATAAGCCGCTGTCAATTTTTTGAAAGCATCATTGATGCCCAAGCTATCTGCTTTCAAAGAAACCCAATGGCTACCTTGTACATTTACAACGGGTAGCGAGACACCATTGCCAATTGGTACGCCTAATACACCATTGCGAAAAGGTGCATTTTGGTCAAAAGGTGAAGCGATAGATATAATAGGCGTACTGTTGGCTTCTAACCAAGTAATGTCACCTAATGCACCACCTATATTGACTGTTAGGCGATAGTTTGAGGTTCTGGCTGCCAAATTGGGTACGTGCAATGTGTCACCGAGAGGATATGGGAAGCCTTGTGGTGATCTTGTTGCCGTATCTGGTGCGGTACCATTGATGTTACCATTGTAAGCTTCGATAACCATCGGAATGATATTGCCACCTACTGAAATGGTAAATTTACCTTGTGGATATTGCGTAGTCACAACTTCACTGTACTTGTCGAGTGTTCCCATACCTAAAGCGATATAACCACCTGTACCTTCCCCAATAACCATGATGCGGGTTGTATCAATATTAAGCGCAGCAGCATTGGCTTTGAAATAGCGTATAGCGGTGCGACCATCTTGAATACCGCGGTAAGCAGCATTGATGAGACCATAAATACGGTCAGTTTGTTGCGAAGCAATGGGGTTCCAACCTAAGCGGTAGTCAATTGAAGCAGTGACGTAGCCCAATTTTGCAAAACGCGTGCACATTTCCACAGCGATGGAGTCATTGCGGTCACCAGTAGGTGAGCTACGAACTGATTTTGGTAAAAAGTTACCCGTTGGAATGAATATCATCAATGGGCGACCAGTTGTGATAGCATCACCAGTTGGCTGATAAATGTCACAAACTAATGGTTGGCGTAATGTATGACCCGTAACTGAAAGCGTTAGTGCTGTAAAGTTTTGCCCATAAATAGCGGTTGTTTTTGACACCCCAGTGAATTGTGGTGTTAAGTACCGCTGTGCATTGAGCATAAATAGACTGCAAGAAGCTAAAATTAATAAGAGTAGTCGTTTTTTCATTAATTGAAAATTTTAAAATTTAAAAAATGATTTTATTAAAAGAATGAAAGAAGTATTAATCGAACAAAAATAGTATTTTATACTGAGGGAGGGCTACGAAGCCAAGAAAAATTTGTTTGTTTATTTTTTTTTAGTGCTTTGGTTGACACGAATTTAATGCCTTATATAGATTGAGGGCATTTATTAAAGCATGTTTGGTTATTTAAGTCCAATAATCTTATAATTTTAATCCTTTTAATGCATAAAATTCGTGTCAGCTAAGTTGTTACAATTTTTTTGTGAAATCATAGAGCAAGGATATATAAGCCATACGTCCAATGCGTGGACCGCCATAAGTCTGGA
>JAYTUR010000969.1:0-13186 GCA_043744475.1 Saprospiraceae bacterium
GTATTGGTGCGGATGCAATATATCGCCGGGTAAGGCTTGAAAAATATGTTTCAACAACGGGAAATTATGGGCATCTATGGAGACAATGACTTTTCCACCTTTTTTGGTAGCTGCGACTAAAATATCGAAACAGCGCGCGAGTTCGGCAACATGATTGATGGCATTTAGGCAGAAAACAGCATCGTAAACGGCTTTTTTATTAAAATTTTCAAGCGGTTGGCTGTAAAATTGGACGTTTGGATAGAGTGATTTTTTGAAATGGGGTAAGGTCGCTTCGTATTCGTCGAGCAGAGGGTCGAGGGCATCTACTTTATGATTTTTAAAAATCATAAAAATACCTGCGGGACCACAACCTGCATCAAAGATTGATTTTTGCCCCCCCTCAGTATTTAGGTCAGAAAGTCCTATTTCAGCGAGTAATTTTTGCCAATAATCCATTTTCCAGACGGCGTAATCTGCAGTAGATTTGTTTTTGAGGTAGCGTTGCCACCAACGGATTTCGGCAGCTTGAGCGATTTTCCAACGAAAAGTCATAGTTTGGTTATTCGTTATTGGTTACTGGTGTATTGGCTATACTAATAACTAAATTAAAAACCATCAGAAGGTTTGCGCTTATAAAAGTCAACGCCAGAGCCGTGTACCCAGCCCACAGTCCCGCGTTTAGTTTGCACCTTAAACCAAGGCTTTGTAACAGATGTGCCATTTGCCAACCGGACGGTTTGGGCAATTTCACTGGTCTCTTCCATAAAGTAAACTTGGTCGTTTAGTTTCAGTTTTCCTTTAACTTTCGACTTTAAATCAGGACTTGAGCGAATATTTAAACCATTTATGAGTACATAAAGCATCGTATTGCTCGGTGGTGTAGTCGTAGTTGTAGGTTGAGGAACACCTTTGGACGTAACAACGGGTGGTGCTGTCGTCTTCGCAGTCGCTGGTGATGTTGTCACAATGCTGTAAGGCTGTGGCGTATTTTGCACCGTCGGTATCGGCGTATTGGTCGGCATTGCTGGTAGTGTCGCGGACGTTTGCTGATACTGAGGGGGTAGTGGTGGTTGCGTTGTGGTGGTTGTGGCATTATTCACCACCGTTGGTTTAGCCGAAATTTTGGCACGTGAAGCGGCTGGCGATGTTAAAGTGTCCAAAGCACTGATATTACCTTCAGTTGCGGTGGTGATAGCAGCCTCTTCTTTTTTCTTTTTACAGCGAGACATGCCCCATAAGCCAATACAAATCATGAAGACAAAAATGATGGCGGTCTCCATATTTGGAAAGAATTTTTTCATGTTAAATCGTTTTTATAGTGATTTCATAATACTAATGAGCATCAAAATTAAAAGCATTTTTTGAAATAAACGGAAAAAATGTATCGTATCATCTCCATGAAGCGAATATTTGACCATAGATAAAGAAAAAAAGACCTTGATGTGCTTGAAACAGTCGAAAATGCAAAGGATTAAGGTTCCTGAAAAAGGCAATAAAGCCACAGCCCTCTCGTTAAATTGGTGCGATTTTTACTTGTTTTTATAAAAGAAAGGTTGGCATATTTTTTAAAAAATAAGTAAAATAGATAAAAGTCTTTTCAAACAAAGTAAATGAAAGACTTAATGGAGAGATTGAGGTACTTCAACCGAATTTCATTTGACCTTTTTTCCCTATTTTTGCCCGCCTTTTTGCAATGATATTAAGATAAAACAACTGCATAATGCTGAAACGTTTTTTACCGATTTTTACTTTTTTGGCGATAGCCACCACGGTGATGGCTCAAATCCCTGAATCTATTTATGTTCCTCGTAATTCGGTGGGACTACGTTCATCTTTAGCTTGTACTGGCGCAGCCAATGCAGGGGTGACAACCCGAACGCTTGGTTTAGGTGCTAAAAGTAATGAAAAACACTACTTATGCCTTGGCGATACGCTTTTTGTCAATGGGTCAGGTGCAAACCTTACGGAAGACCCTGTGCCAGCAACGACACCTGGTATTGGATATTTATTTTACGACTGTCCTCCAACTGTAACAGGTCAAACTCCTCGTGAACTACTGAACGACCCTTGTTTAACAAGACGTAGATTCAATGGTGTTCTTGGTTATCCATATCTTTCAAGAGGTAATGTATCTGGGCGTGATACACTATTTAACAATGGATCACTTATAACAGGATTTAATATGGGTAAGCCCATTAAATTTTACTATGCACCTGTTACTGTATATGATTTCTTTGGTCAGACAATTGGCTCAAATGGCGTTGCAAACTTCGAAGATTCAACTGCTTGTATTAATATCAATATCAATAATGGTGTTCCTGTTGATACCTTCTCTGTTGTCTATCTAAACGCTGTAAAAATTAGTAATTTAAACTTAATTGCAAACGGCGGTAGTTTTACCGTCAGTGGTGGTTTGCCTGAATATGATGGTACTTCAAATTATACATTCACCATTGCTTTGCAAAGTAACCCCTCAGTAAATGTGGGTACTGTAACACCCGGATTTTATACAAATGGCTCGACTGTGAATTTTACCGTTCCCGGCAATGGCGCTTACATCATTACCGCAAGAGACGGCAAGGCTTGTGATGCAACTGTAACAGCTAATTTTCCCGTCATAACCATTCAAATATCAAATGAATCTGTTAATCAAAACGATACGGCTTGTGTAAAAATATCTGCAAAAGGATTTACAGATATTATTTCTTGGGAGTGTAACTACCAATACAATCCCGCTCTGTTGCAGTTTATTGGCTTAAGAAACCCCAATTTGCCCAATTTAAGTACTGTGCCCAATGTCAATTACAGCATTCCTTCTCCGGGCCTCATTATTTTCTCTTGGAATGTCACGACAACGGGTATTACAAGAGCAGATGATGCAACCCTATTTGAAATGTGTTTCAAAGCCATTGGTGCCAATGGGAATACATCCTCTGTTTGTATGACCGACAGTTTGAATCCAATAGATATTTACAACTATTCGAATATAAAATTAGGTGTCAATAAGCCCTGTGGCAGTGTTCGTATTGGTAATGCCATGACCATTCAACTATCGAATGAAATGGTTGGTCAAGGCGATACGGCTTGCGTAACGGTCAGTGCAAAGAATTTTACCAATATCGTTTCGATGGAAGGGAATTTCCAATACAACCCCGCCCTTGTTCAGTTTATAGGTATTCAAGGTATCAATCTACCGAGTTTAAGCAGCCTACCTGGTAGTAATTATAATGTTGTTCAACCCGGCGTTATTGCTTTTTCATGGAATGTCAGTTCGGGAGGTGTTACTCGTGCCGACGATGTGGGTTTATTCCAATTGTGTTTCAAGGCAATAGGCGCAGTTGGTTCGATTTCGCCCATTCGATTTACCGATACTTTGAATCCGATTGATATTTATAATAGTTCCAATGTGCGCATGGGTGTCAATCGTGTAAATGGTTCTATTACTATTGGTGCAGTCAATTATTCAGTCCGCATTAGTGTTGACAGTGTTCGATGTAATGGCACAAATACAGGCGGTTTTAGGGTCGTACCAACTGGCAGCGGTTCGCCTTGGATATATTCATGGCGCAATGCCGCAAATCCAGGACAAAATGGTACGGGTTCTATTTCTGCAAATGACAGTGCCGTTGTAAGTGGTTTAGCAGTAGGGCGGTATTATGTCACTGTGACGACGGCTGCGGGAACAGACGCAAAGGTAGATACAATAAATATTTTTCAACCTAACCCTATTTTTATCAATCCACCAACGGCTCGCAATCCAACGTGTGCCAATGATACAGACGGTAGTTTAACTTTAACGGCTTATGGTGGTGGTATCAGTCCTTATGCATTCAGATGGTCAACGGGTGCAACGGGTACAACTATTTCAAACTTAGCTAGTGGCGCTTATACCTGTGTGATAACAGATGCTAAAGGGTGCAAAGATTCTGTTAGAGCGTCTATCGGCGTTAATCCTATCATTATTGGTTCAAAAAATGTGACGAGAGCGACTTGTAAAGGTGTTAATAATGGCTCAATTGTTATTTCAGGCGTTGCGGGTGGTACACCTACTAATGGCAATTATACCTTCCGTTGGAGCAATGGTAGCACAAATGTGGGTACAAGTTCAACAATTGCCAACCTACCTCCTGGAGCTTATCGCGTAACCATTACAGATTTGAATCAATGTGCCAAAACAGACTCATTTACGGTTGGTGCTTTGCGCGTCCTTAACTCAGTAGCGACCATTGGCAATATTACATGTGCAGGACAAATCAATGGCTTCATTCAAGTCATTGCAAGCGCAACAGGACCCGAAGCACAACCCTATACATTCACGTGGTGGGGCAACCCTGGCACACCAACTAATACGGCGGCAACCACTTTTCTACGCAGTTTACCCGCAGGAAACTACCCCCTCAGTATAAGAGACCGTGACGGGTGTAGTCTAGACACTGCATTTGTTGTAATACAACCTGATTCAATAAAAATAACCGCAGCGGTTCAAAATGAAAGCTGCCGAGTCGGTGGTGATGGACGCATTGCCTTAACAATCACTGGTGGCAGACCACTGCCCAGCAATCGTTATACGATTCAATGGAGCAGAAGCGCAACTGATACTTTGACGACCATTACAGGTTTGAGTTCTGGTAGTTACATGGTAACTGTCACAGACTCAACGAATTGCGCTGTTGTCAAAACATATACCATCACCAAACCGCAACCGCCAATTATTGACAGTATTTCAGTCAGAAATGCAACCTGTGCCGATAAAAATGATGGCGCAGCACGCGTTTTTGCTCGTCCTCCCGTTGGTGCAAGCATTGACTCTTTCCGTTGGAGCAATACCGGCTTCCGCGATAGTATAAACAACGTATTGCCGGGCCTTTATTCTGTAACGGTAACGACCAATCAAGGCTGTACAGCGACTTTATCTAAGGCAATCGGTGCACCTGCAGCCATGGCTATTGATACAGCCCGTTCTAAAACAACGAATCCTGATTGCCCCAAGAATGCAACAGGTTCAATTATACTTGTTATGAAAGGCGGTACTGGACCTTATGTTTATAACTGGTCAGGTGGTCCGACGACCTCAAATGCAGTTTTCGCATCACTGCCAGCGGGTACATATTCGTTTACAGTTACGGATGCTAACAGTTGTACACCATTGGTCACAAGTATCACGTTGAGTAACCCGCCTAAGATTAACGTCGCTTTTGGCAGTCTTGAAGCCGTCAGTTGTTATGCCAAATGTAACCCAGGCGATGGTAAAGCAACGGTTATTGCAAGTGGAGGAACAGCCAATACAGGTAAATACACCTTCATTTGGGCATCTGGCGAAACCAGTAACAACAGTAACACCAGTAATGCTGTCATGCTTTGCGGTGGTTGGCAAAAAGTGACTGTTACAGATGGTAATTGTGCCATTATTGACTCTGTTGAGATGCCGCAGCCCGCAGCTTTTAGCTTTTCTACACCTATCCTTAATCAGCCCAGCTGTCATGGCAACCGCGATGGCAGTGCCGAAATTCGCGTACAAGGCGGCTCACCACCTTACAGTTATTTTTGGAGTAATGGTTCTAATCGGAATAGTATAGTCAATGTTACAGCAGGTACATACACTGTTTTGATTACGGATTCTAAATTATGTCCTTACAATTATTCAGTCAATATAACCGAACCCGCCGTTGTCAAATTGGATACTGTCGCAGCTTTGACGAATAATGTGTCTTGTAATGGTTTGGCTGATGGACAAATTAAAGTCAAAAGAACAGGTGGCAATGGTGGCCCTACCAATTTCATTTGGTCGCCAAGTGTTACACAAAAAGACTCAGTAGGCCGACTCAAAGCAGGTGTTTATTCTATTGCGGCTTACGATATTAAAGGGTGTGGTGATTCGATTCAATATAATTTGACCCAACCCGACCCTATTTATTTCTATATGACACCACCCGTTCAACCGCGTTGCAACGGTGAATTGACAACATTACGTGTGGATACGGCTTTTGGCAGCACTTATAGACATTCGTTTTCGATTTCTGTTGATAATGGACCGCAATATCCCATTGGTTATTTCATCCCCTTATTTGCAGGGCCGCATCAAATCAGTATTATTGAGCAAATAACAGGATGTACCCTAGATACCAGTGTCAATATCACAGAGCCGCCTTCACTTTTGATTCAATTTGACTCCTTAACATTGCCCAATCAAATAGCCAAAATATTGGTTGGCTTGGGTGACAGCGTTCGGATGTTGAGCGACCCACGCTTTTTCTCTCGTTCACGCATTGTCAGTGCTTTACCGATTGATTCCGTTTCGTGGACACCTAAGGATTATCTGTATTTTGCCAATGGTGATTCTCTACGTCCTTATGTACGACCGTTGGACGATAGAACCTATAAACTGACCATTTATGATGTCAACGGCTGTACCACTTCGGAATCAATAATCGTAGAACTGGATCGCAACCGCAACGTCTTCATTCCCAATATCTTTTCACCCAATGGCGATGATAGGAATGATTATTTTGGCGTTGCCACAGGTCCCGGCGTTAAAAAAATCAATTTTATCCGCATTTTTGACCGTTGGGGCGAATTATTATTTACTAAAGAGAACATTCCCGCAGGCGCTGACCCCTCTGCCAATGGTTGGGACGGCACTTTCCGAAGCCGCACCGTTGACACAGGCGTATATGTCTATCTCATTGAAGCCGAATTTGAAGACGGTCAAAAACTGCTTTATCGAGGTGATATAACCGTTGTAAAATAGTAAAAAGCAATAAAAATACTGAGGGGGGTAAAACACACACGTTTTACCCCCCTCAGTATTTTTAACCATTTTTCTCGTTTCTAAGCATCCCGCAACTCCCGCCGCAATATCTTACCCACATTCGTTTTTGGCAATTCCTTTCTAAACTCAATATAACGCGGCACTTTGTAAGCCGTTAGGTTTTTTCGGCAATGCTCCATCACCTCTTCTTCTGTTAACGAATTATCTTTTTTGACAACAAAAACCTTAGGCACTTCACCCGATTTTTCATGTGGCACACCGACCGCCGCGACTTCCAAAACCTTAGGGTGCGACATCAAAACGTCTTCAATTTCGTTTGGATAGACATTAAAACCAGAAACTAAAATCATATCTTTTTTACGGTCAACGATTTTGAAATAACCGTCAGCATCCATAATGCCAATATCGCCCGTACTCATCCAACCGTCTTTCATCACTTCAGCCGTCGCTTCGGGGCGATTGTAGTAACCTTTCATCACTTGCGGTCCTTTGATTTGGATTTCACCAATTTCGCCAATCGGCATCACATTACCCGCTTCATCTACAATCCGCATATCCGTTGACGGCAAAGGCATACCAATTGTTCCTAATTTACCAGAACCATCGGGCGGATTCGTTGACGCACAAGGCGATGTCTCGGTCATACCCCAACCTTCGGCAAGTGGACAGCCTGTTACAGCATGCCATTTTTTAGCAACAACTGTTTGTACTGCCATGCCACCGCCACACGTCAATTTCATATTGGAATGGTCTAACGCCACGAAGTCTGGATGATTCAAAAGGGCATTAAACAAAGTATTAATGCCAATAAACGCCGACGGTTTATATTTTTTTATCTCCTTGATGAAACTAGGTAAATCACGTGGATTGGGTATCAAAACATTCATTGCACCGAGACTAAAAAGTCCCATGCAATTGACCGTAAACGAAAAAATATGATACAATGGCAATGGGCACACCGCTATCTCCGAACCATCATCTTTCAACATAATGCTTGAAGAAGTCCGCATTTGAAGCATATTGGCGACCAAATTGCGATTAGTCAGCATCGCCCCTTTCGATACGCCCGTCGTGCCGCCTGTGTATTGCAACGCTACGACATCTTCGGGTTTAGAATTAAAAGGTCTCGTTTGAAACTTTGCGCCTTCTTTGATGGCGTGTTTAATCGTAACGGTATTTGCCAATTCAAATTTAGGCACCATCCTTTTAATATGGCGCACCACAAAATTAGTAATACCGCCCTTCAAACCGCCTAAAAGTTCACCAATACTCGTAATAATGACCGTTTTAATCGGTGTTTCATCAATAATCTCTGCCAAATTAGCAGCAAAATTTTCCATCACTACGATGGCCTTTGCCCCTGAATCTGTGAATTGGTGCTTCATTTCACGCGGCGTATAAAGCGGGTTGGTATTTACAATCGTCATGCCCGCCCGTAATGCACCGAACAAAACAATCGGGTATTGTAGCGTATTAGGCATCATAATCGCCAATTTATCGCCCGGTTCCAAACCGCGAGAGTGCAGGTAAGCAGCAAAATTACGGCTCGCTTTGTCCACCTCGTCAAAGGTCATCTCTTTACCCATACAGGCAAATGCACTTTTATAGCGGTATTTATTAAAAGTTTCATCAAGGATAGCGAGTAAATTTGGATATGCGTCTGGATTAATATTCGCAGGCATATTGGCAGGGTAGTTTTTCAACCATGGTCGAAATTCAGCTGTTTCTGACATAATTAGGTTTTATTTTTAGAATGATTCAATAAAATTCGGCATAAAAATAATGAGGGGGTCTTAATTATTTTGCAAAAAGATAAAAATGACAAATTTTTTTTTCAAAATAAGAATTATTACCTTATTTGTTATGGTTTTTGCTAAAAAGAAGGCTGCCCTTTTGGAACAGCCCTCTTTTTTTAATTTCCAGCGATATATGCCTTATATTTTTTCAATTTTGAATACTCTCGATGCACTAAAAGCCGCGCTTGTTCGGGCCAACTATTCGGATATATACTGTGTAGCCCCGCTTCGTCAAGTATCACCCGCAAGCGTGCTGTTGAAGTCATAGACAATGTTTCCCAAGTTTGAATATCGGCTTCTCTAAGCACGGCAGCAACTTTTTCGCCAATGCCATCAACCGCTTGTAGGTTTTCAGACGTACCGTAATCCTCTGCCACTGCATCGTCTTCATTGTCTATTTCTAGCTCGGGAATCTCTAAACTTCTGCTTGCTACGACAGTATCGTCCGAAGTCAATCCATCATTCCCCCCCTCAGTACCAGAAGTTTTTTCATCTATTTTAGTGTCAAATTCAGTAATTAAAGCCCCATTTTGATGGTGCAAAGCTGTATTTTCATCAACCAATGCTTGATTTTTTAATTTAATTGAACCCAGTTCTTCTTGCAAAGCCACCATCTGTGTTTTAGATGTTTCCGTTGAAACTATCGTTTCTTCTTTTAAGCTATCATGTTTCTTTTGAAGTGTACCTAATTTCTCTATTAAGTTGGCAATTTCAGCCGTTTGAACGCGTGACAAACCGTCAATTTTGCTCTTTTCCTCTTCCAACAGGGCAATACGCTGTTCATATCCTTCATTGCCCACCTTTGATGTCAGAGTATTCAACTGCGTTTGAAGTAAATCAACCTGTTCTTTGAGGGCTTGATTTTCTTTTTGCGACACATGAAGATTATCTTTTAATGATTTTTTATCAGCTCTGAAAAAATAATCTGCAATCAAATAACTCGACAAAGCGGTCGCGACTAAACCCAATAAAAAAACAAGTCCATTGGCATACGCTTCGGCACGGATAGCCCACAACAAAACGGCTGCAACGACAACGAGAATAATAAATAATAGATTTTTCATAATTAGAAGAGTAGGTTTGTTCTGGTTAAAAATTATATGTATCACTGATATGAAAGTACAAACTTATGATTTACAATGGGTTATAACAAAATAATTTGAATCATTTTTTCAAAAAAATGGAAATCCTTATTTTTTTACAATTTTATTATTGAATATCTAAGCCCTAAAAAAGTTTCTCGGATTTTTATCCGCAACTTTTACGATTCCATTTTTGGTCAAAGGGATTTGTTGTAACTTTGCGAATTCTACACCCCCCTCAGTATTTTTTTAAAAAACAAACAAATTTTGTCAAAATAATTGTTTTATTTTGTAGTAAATACGAAATCATAAATCTGAAATATGTCTTCTTATCTCGATCAACTCAATGATGTCCAACGCGGTGCAGTTACAACAATAGATGGTCCCGTCCTAGTTGTAGCAGGTCCGGGATCAGGAAAAACCCGCGTTTTGACCTTTCGCATAGCACATTTGATAGAAAAAGGCGTTGCGCCATGGGAAATATTGGCACTAACGTTCACAAACAAGGCTGCGAGAGAGATGAAAAACCGCATCGAAAAAGTTGTTGGCACAAAAGCGCAAAGGGTTTGGGCAGGCACTTTTCACTCGATTTTTGCGCGCATACTGAGGGGGGAGGCGGACAAAATTGGCTACCCGTCTAACTTTACGATTTACGATTCTGATGATTCAAAAAGTCTTTTAAAAAATATTATTAAAGAATTGAACCTCAGCAAAGACCAATACAACGAAAATGCGATTTTAAGCCGTATTTCATCTGCCAAATCTAACCTCATTCCGCCAAGTTCTTATGAGAAAAATGCGGAATTGATGGCGCAAGACAAGCAAACCAAACGTCCGTTTTTGTATAAAATTTATGCCGAATACGTGACGCGTTGCAAGCGAGCAGGTGCTATGGATTTTGATGATTTGTTGTATCAACTCTTTATTTTATTGCATCAAAACCCTGATGTCGCTGAAAAATATCGCCAACGCTTTCGCTATTTGATGGTTGATGAGTTTCAAGACACCAATTATTTGCAATATTCTATCGTCAAAAAATTGGTTTTATATCCCAATAGTCCGCAAAATGTCTGCGTTGTTGGCGACGATGCGCAATCCATTTATGCGTTTCGTGGTGCAACAATTGACAATATATTAGATTTTAAAAAAGACTTTAATGACCTCAAAACGTTTAAGTTAGAGCAAAATTATCGATCTACTCAGCACATCGTCGAAGCGGCTAATCATGTTATTTCGCACAACAAAAGACAGATTCAAAAGACGATTTGGACGAGTAAAACAGAGGGTCAGAAAATAAAAATCCTAAAAACACAAAGCGACCAAGAGGAAGCCAAACGCATCGCTGACCTAATCGGTGAGCAAAAAAATCGCTACCATTTAAGAAATATAGATTTTGCTATTTTATACAGAACCAACGCTCAAAGTCGCCCTTTTGAAGAGTCTTTGCGCCGTATGAACATACCCTACCGCGTCTATGGTGGTATGTCATTTTATGCTCGAAAAGAGGTCAAAGACGTTATTGCTTACCTACGTCTTGTCGTGAATCAAAACGATGATGAGGCTTTGCGCCGTATTATTAATACACCACGTCGAGGTATTGGCGATGCCACAGTAGAAAAAATCGCTCTGTTAGCCGCGTCAAAATCTCAAACTTTGTGGCAAACATTATCTGAGTTTCAAGGCACTGCCCGAGAGAAAAATGCGCTTCAAAATTTCGTCGCTATGATGACTGCGTTTATACATAAATCATTGAAATCCAATGCTTATGAAATCGCTACATACATTGTAAAGCAGTCCACAATGATGGATACTTTGAAACAGGATAACTCAATGGAAGGGGTGGCACGGCTTGAAAATGTGAACGCTTTACTTGATGGCATTTCAGAATTTACGGATTCGGACGAAGTGACAGACGATATTGTTATGCCCGACAAGTCACTGTCAACGTATCTGCAAAATATTGCACTCGTGACCGATGCCGACAATTCGGACCCCAATGCAGATGTCGTGACCCTGATGTCGGTGCATTCGGCGAAGGGTTTGGAGTATAAATCGGTGATGTTGGGCGGTTTGGAAGAGGATTTGTTCCCTTCTTTTATGTCAAAAGATACGCCTGATGGACTCGACGAAGAACGACGCTTATTTTATGTTGCTATCACTCGCGCCGAAGAATTTTTGACATTGGCTTTTGCAACCAACCGTTATCGGCATGGGCAGATGAAACAGTACGAACCGAGCCGATTTTTGGACGAAATTCCAGTAGAAAGCACAGATGCTTTGGGCGGTCTTAAATCGGTGCGTCGCGAATCCAATGCAACACAAACGGCACGCGTTTCGGGCAATTTTAGCCGCGCAATAGCCCCTCATTTAAACATCAACTCAGCAGATTTCAAGGCAGCCAAACCCGAGGAAATTGAAATTGGCAATAAAGTTTTGCACTTGAAATTTGGCGAAGGAAAGGTTGTCGCCATAGAAGGCGCGAAAGATAACCGCATTGCAACCATACATTTTAAAGAACTAACAGAGCAACCACAACGAAAGATTATGTTGAAGTTTGCGAAATTGCAGATATTATAAAGGCATTTTGAAGACAATAATGCACAAAATATGGCTTTATACTGAGGGGGGTAAAATGTGTAAATAAAACAATTTGCCTTTCATTAACATAAAAGTTTATTCGTAATTATATATAATTCCTAATTAATAGCGTTCTTTGGTAAAATTTCATTTAATACAAAATATCTACATCGTGAAAAAAACTTTGACATTTCTAATAGGACTCTTTTTTTTAACAGCCACCCAAGCAACGGCTTCGACTGCATCAACTGACTCGCTACCAACTGCATTTATGCTTGGTCAATATGACGGGCAGCCTTTTGAACGTTTAAAAGCAAATTATGAAACACAACTTCTAAGCGTTTGCAAGAATGATATGGAAACCGCTTATTATCTATGGGTGCATGTCTTAAAACATATTGAAACCCAATCGGTTAAAGCAGGTTTTAACCTTGACGGCGTAAAGTTGTGGCTTTATGTTTTTTGGAATAAAGATGGGACAATTAATAATATTGCCTTTCATCCAAAACCAAATTCTAAAAATGTAAAAAACGAAGATATCGCTAATTTTTTAACGGCTTTTTGCAAAACCTATAAATTTCCACTGACGACAGAGGTCAATTTTTCGCATTATAGTACAGCTAGTTTTCCTGTTATGGTTGAAAAACCTACGGAAACCGCAACTAAGGCAAATAATAAGCAGTAATAAGTACCATGAGTCGTTGGCATGAAATCGTTTATGATAATGCCGATTATTGACAAATGACTACAAAAAAAGGCTGTCCAATATGGACAGCCTTTTTTATTTGACTTTCAATAAAAAAAGCAGTTGCCTTTGTGGGGCAACTGCCGAAATGAAAGTTGTTGGGAAAATATCTTAATTAACTGTCTTTTCATCTGTAAAACCTTCAAGATCATAGACGGTATAGCCTAATCGCCCTGTATTTCCTGTAATTTCAACATAATTGTAACGGAAAAAGAGTCTTGAAAACAGTGCATAA
>JAYTUR010000970.1:0-3340 GCA_043744475.1 Saprospiraceae bacterium
ATCAGCCACTTCTTTGCCTGTTGGGTCGCCTACGTCACGCGCCCGATGCTGTACGCCATTGAGCGATTCACGGGCGCGTAAGAACGAAAGGTTAATCCACGACTCTGCACCTGGGACAAATTCACCATTGATACGCATATCCCAACCTGTGATATAGCCCGTCGCATTGTTTTCTCCTGCATATCTAATCCTTACATTATCAATGTCATACGTTACTAAATCCCATAATTTTTTATAATAAATTTCGGTAATGAGACGGAAAGGAATGCGGCGTAAATTGCCAATCGAAAAGTCATAAGTCAAACCTGCTACAACTTGTGCCGATTTTTGTGCCAACACATTTTCATTGACTATACCATTCGGTCGGCGCAATTCGCGGTAAAACGGAGGCTGATAATACATGCCACCCGACAAGCGAAACGACACGTCTTTTTCCCAATTTAAAGGCTTATAAGCCATTTGAAAACGAGGTGTTACAAAAGACTCTTTGTTCAAATCCCAATAAGCTGCCCGAATGCCCAAAGTCGCTTGAAATTCGCCAACGGAGTCTTTGCGCCACGTCAAAGTGTTTTGAACAAAAGACGTGAAACGATTGGAAGTCAACGAGTTCTGTGTTTTATAAACGTTTTTGACCAACAGTTTTGTGGTGTCAAAAGGAAGGGAATAGAGAGCGGAATCGAGGCGTTCCCACTCATTTATTTTGTCTTCAATTTGTTCCGATTGATATTTTACGCCCCATTGAAGGAAACTTGTCGCTTTTACTGAGGGGTGCTTAGGCGACAATTGGACTTCATAACCGCCTTTGTGTTCCACATTAGTTACTGTGCCCCAAAGGGTATTTCTGACGAATTGATGCTGTGTGCCTGTACCCAAAGTGGAGACGATTTGACCTGCATTATCCTTGTTGGGATTGGTTTCAATTTCACCAATTAAGTAGTCTCCGATGATGTCAATGCCTTCTACTTCACGCGTTTGGAATCGAGAAGCGAGGAATTTTAAGAAAAAAGGGTTCTTTTTGCGGTCTGGCAAATAGGTCAACGACACGCCGACCATGCCGTTCGTAAAGCGGTCTTTTTCAGCACCTTCAAAAGCCGTTCTAACGCCCAAAGTGAAATTGATGAGTCCAAAAGCCGACTCTCGCGAGCGCGGTTGAAAATTATAAACGCTTTCATTGTAGTTTGCCAAAACGCCAATTTGCCATGAACGACTTAAATCATAAGTCAAATAGGCTTGAATATCGGCAAAATTGGGTATGTATTCGCCTTTCAAATCGAAAGAACCAAGTAAGTATTTGGTCGTTTTGTAGCGCGCACCAATCAAATAACGAAAGCGACGATAGCCCTCAGTACCATTGAGCTTTTTTGAGCCTTCGACGTGTGCCGAACCACCTAAAAAACTGGCAGCAGCAGATACTCGAAACGAGTCTGGACGTTTGTATTTGATGTCCAAAACAGACGACATTTTATCGCCATATCGGGCTTCAAAGCCCCCTGATGAAAAGGACAAATCACGCATCAAATCGGCATTGGCAAAGGTCAAACCTTCTTGTTGTCCTGCTCGAATGAGTTGCGGACGATAGATTTCAAAATCGTTGACATAGACCAAATTTTCATCGTAATTGCCACCACGCACCTGATATTGCGACGTTAATTCACCGCCTGAACCCGAATTTGTACCCAAAGCGATGTGTGGCAAAACGGATTCGAGGTTGCCAGTTGTGGTCGGTAATAGCTTAAAATCTTTCACATCTTCACGCACCATCCCATTATCTTTCAAACGGCTGTCTTTGATGATAACTTCTTGTTGCGAAGTGGAATTGACAAGCGTAAAATCTATGCGGCGTTGCGTTTCATCGCGCATCGGTTCGAGGTTAATTTTACCTTCTTTGTAGCCGACACGGCTCACTTGTAACAAGACCGCACGACCTGCGGGCACTTTTATGGAATATTCGCCTGCGGCATTTGTTTCAACGCTGCGGTTTGTTTCCTTTATGAAAACGATGGCAAATTCAATGGGTGTATTTGTACCCCCCTCACTAACAGTACCGAAAACAGTAGCTGAATTTTGGGCTTGAAGTGAAAAATGAAAAATAAAAATTAGGGCAAGCGTCGATATTTTTTTCATAAACCGTTGATTATCAATTTTTAAAACAAATAATAAACGTCGTCGAAGTTTAAAACTTCAACGACGTTAGTACGAACGTGCAAATTTATAAAAAAGATACGTTGTAGCGGTTTTATAACGATTTTACTGAGGGGTCTAACACCACTCGTGGGTCAAATGTGATTTACAGCTAAAATTATGTAGAGCCATGATAAATATGATTAAATTTAGGAGCAATTTATCGGCACATAATTTAAAACCTGACTTTTATGAAAAAACAGATATTGCTCATTCTTCTAGCATGTTGTCATTACTGGTCTATACGAGCTGCCTACATTCTTGTACCGATGGATGTGGCGCAAAAAGACCATTTGAAAGCCTACGGTATCACTTATTGGGTGCTCTCCAAAGACGTTGAAGCGCATTGGCTTTTGAACTATCGCTGCGGCAGTTTTGCTTTTCCTCATCGTTTGGACTTTGAGAAAGAATGCAAAACGCGAGGTGTAACTTATGAGGTGCTTTCCGATGCTCAATTCAAGGGCATACAACAAGAAATACAAAACCCCGCTATCAATATGGAAGATATGAAACTCGAAGTTGCACCCAAAATAGCCGTTTACACACCCGATGCCGATGATAAAGGCAAAGGACTCAAAAGATGGGACGATGCCGTTTTGTTGGTTTTAAAATATGCCGAAATTCCGTTTGATATGATTTATGATAAAGAGGTGTTGGAAGGTAATCTGATAAAATACAATTGGTTGCACTTACATCACGAAGATTTTACGGGTCAACATGGGCGAATGTCTATGTGGCGGGGTGGTACAGATGACTATGAAGAGCGTAAAAGGAAAGCAGAGATATTAGCCCTTTCATTTGGTTTTGCTAAAGTGTCGCAATGTAAATTAGCTGTTGCGAAAAGAATAAAGGAATTCGCTTTGGGTGGTGGTTTTATGTTTGCAATGTGTTCAGCAACAGAGAGTTTTGATGTCGCATTGGCAGCGGAAGGCACAGATATTTGTGCCCCCATGTTTGACGGCGATGGCATTGACCCTGACGCACAAAGCAAGTTAGATTTCTCAAAAACCTTTGCTTTTCAAGATTTTCAAGTATTTACCCAAATGGGTGGTATGGAGTTTTCGACGATTGACAACAGCATGAGACGCTCTCGCGATGCCCAAATTGACTATTTTTCTCTTTTTGATTTTTCCGCCAAATGGGATCCTGTACCAACCAT
>JAYTUR010000971.1:0-3340 GCA_043744475.1 Saprospiraceae bacterium
GGTGGCGCAAAGAATCACCTCATCGTACTACCTGATGCACACCCTGCAATGACCGCTTCCAACGTCGCTGCTTCTATGGCGGGTTGTGCAGGACAAAGGTGTATGGCTGCTTCGGCTATGCTTGCCGTGGGTCCTGTTGACCATATTATCGCTTTGTTATGTGACGAAGCGAAGAAAATTCAAGTTGGTAAAAACTTAGGTGCGGTCATTTCGCCCGAAGCTAAAAAACGCATTGAAAAATACATCACAGAAGCCGAAGCACAAGGCGCAAAAGTCCTTGTAGATGGCAGAAACGTTGTCGTTGAAGGCAAAGAAGAAGGTTTTTACGTTGGTACAACGGTGATAGATTACGTTACGCCCGATATGGCGATTGCCAAAGAAGAAGTGTTTGGACCCGTCATCAGCATCATGCGTACGAATACGATTGATGAAGCATTGGCGATAGAAAATGCCAATCCTTACGGCAATGCGGCTTCGGTTTTCACTCAAAATGGTGGTTTTGCCCGTTATATTATGGAACGTGCTTCGGCGGGTATGGTCGGTGTCAATATCGGTGTGCCTGTGCCGCGCGAGCCGTTTTCGTTTGGTGGTTGGAATGATTCACGCTTCGGCGTAGGTGATATCACAGGCAAAAGTTCGATTGAATTTTGGACAAAATTGAAAAAGACAACGACGAAGTGGAATGCGGAGGCGAAAACGAATTGGATGAGTTAATAATGGATAATGGAAAGTGGATAATTATTTGTCGCATAATTTTTATTGAAAATGCCAAAATTAGACAATATTCCCTTGTTTTATGTACCCGATAGAGCCACATGGCGCACATGGCTCATTGAAAACCACGACATGTCAACAGGTATATTTCTTTTGTCGTTCCGAAAGGAGTCGAGTACCCCCTCAGTATTTTTAATAAAAAAACAGTCATTAGCCGAATTAAAGCGAATTAGGCTACCCGATTAGCGCAATTCGCATTAAACTAAATAAAATCAACACTTATTATGCTAACAGAAATAGAAGAAATTACAGGCGTTGACCGCGCTGAAGTGGTTCAAAACAGCCTCGATTACACCTTGTTTTCATGGTCAAAACAAGGCGGTTTGAATCCCATTGCCGTTGAACGGGGCGAAGGCGTTTATCTCTATGATTATAATGGAAAACGCTACCTCGATTTTTCATCGGGTTTGATGAATGTCAATATTGGGCATGGCAATCAACGAGTTACGCAAGCTGTGGCGAAACAAATGATGCAAGTCAGTTACGTCACGCCTAGTTGCGTCACAAAAGCAAGGGGTGACTTGGGTAAAAAACTCGCTGAAATCACGCCTGAAGGTTTGACTAAAACCCTTTTCACTGTTTGCGGTGCAACAGCTATTGAAAACGCGATGAAATTGGCGCGTCAATACACAGGACGGCATAAAATCATCGCCCGTTATCGGGCATTTCATGGTGCTTCTTATGGTGCTATGACAGCAGGCGGCGACCCGCGTAAATTGCCCAGCGACAGCCAACAAGTGCCGAATGTCATTCATGTTGAAGATCCATTTTGCTATCGTTGTCCGTTTGGACAAGCAGGCCCTCATTCATGCAAATATGAATGTACGAGTCATATTGAACGCGTCATCCAATTTGAAGGACCTGAAAACATAGCGGCTATCATAATGGAAGGCGAAAGCGGTTCTTCGGGCTGCATAAAATATCCCCCTCAGTATTGGCAGCATTTGCGCGATATGTGCGACAAATACGGCATTTTGTTGATCGCTGATGAAGTGATGTCGGGTTTTGGACGCACAGGCAAATGGTGGGGCGTGGACAATTTTGGCGTTGTACCTGATATGATTGCCACGGCAAAAGGCATCACAGCGGGTTATTTGCCGTTAGGCGCATTGATTGTCAGCGATAAAATTGCGGCACATTATAATGACCGCCCTTTGATGCTGGGTTTGACTTATTCTGCGCACCCTGTTTCATGCGCGGCGGGTTTGGAGACTTTGCAGATATATCAAGACGATGAATTGGTTGAAAATGCCGCTAAAATGGGCAAATACCTTGATGCACAAATTGCCAAATTGATGGGAAAACACCGCTGTATTGGCGATTGGCGCAACACTGGCTTGCTCGGTTGCCTTGAATTGGTTAAAAATAGAGAGACGAAAGAAGCTCTTGCGCCTTTTAACGCAAAACCTTCCGAAATGGGTATTATGCCACAAGTCGCTGCGAAATTATCTGAATTGGGTATGTACACCTTTGTCCGTTGGAATTATATTTTTATCGCACCGCCTTTGATTGTAACGGAAGCGCAAATTGACGAAGGCTTGGCGATTATTTCACAGGCCTTGGCGATTGCAGATACTGTTTGTGATTAAAAAAAAGGAAAAGCCGTCGAAGATTTAATGCTTCGACGGCTTTTCTTTTAACGGCTAAATACAATCTTTTGCTCTGCCAAACCATTAGCGGTTTGCAAACGGACGATTAAAATGCCGCTCGATACTGAGGGGGCCTCTTTTGCGTCGAAAAGGACTTCATTTAAACCTTGTATAAACTCCTTCTCTGTTGTCATCAACGTTTTACCTAATAAATCGCATACGGTCACTTTTGCAAAACCCGTTTCAGGTAATAGGAATGAAATTGTCGTTTCATCGCTGAATGGATTTGGGCGGCTAGGTAATAGAGTAGGTTTTGAAGAAGGTTTATAAGTATTGCCAAAAGACAATGTGATGGCTGCACCATTGCCCATTTCATCAAAAGCGACCCCCTCAGTAAAAGCGGGGTTTATGCTTAAAATTTGACTTAAACGAGTGTTTTCCGTAGGTTTTATGGTCAAATTGAATAGGGTAAATGTATCAGTTTCCATAAATTTTTGATTTGTATTGCGATACCAAGCGGCTGAAAGAATGCCTTCATTTTTGAAAATAGCGGCATTGTTTTCACTACAATTGGGCAAATCACCTTTTGTCACATAGCCCATTTGAGCGGCATTTTGAGCAATATTCAAGGAAAATTGGAGTGCAGAAAGGCTACCACCGTTAAAATCCTTTTGATAAGGCGATATTTTTATCGGAATCTGATATGTCTTGTTTTTTTCTAAAACAATATCATCAACGAGTAAATTGAACGGTTTCAAGCCACCCCGAATAACAACAGAACCTGCTGACAAGTTGACATCACCCGTTTTTATGGCGACAAAATCCCCATTTTCTATTGTACTTGTCAGACTCGGAATAATCAAAGATTCAGGAAAATCGAAAGCAAAAGGGTTGGTTGGGTCACTAAAAACATAATTTTTGACCACAAAACGCCATGAATTATTATTCGGAAAAACAGGCGTAATCCGCAAAATAAG
>JAYTUR010000972.1:0-3336 GCA_043744475.1 Saprospiraceae bacterium
GCGGCTATTTTGTCAACGGCAACGATAAACGATTTATGCACCCGCATAAACTTATCTTCGGGCAATTTTTCTTCCAAATAACTGATACGTTGATAGGTAATCAACGATTCTTTATCCGTTTTGATACGGACATAATCTTTCAGGCTTTCGATATACAATATGTCTTTCAAGAAAACTTTTTTCATTTCTCTATTGACTTTGAAATACTTATACGCCTGCTCGTAACTGTCGCCTACTGAGGGGGGCACTTCAATCGGCATGGATTTACGGAGATGAAATTTATCAACCGCTTTCATAAAACGTTCTTGTGTAATGGGTTTTAACAAAAAATCCAACACATCGAACTCGTAGCCTTCGAGAGCATGTTCCCTATAAGCCGTCGTAATGACGATATAAGGCTTAGTTGGCAAGTTGCGAAGGAGTTCCCAACCCGTCATACGTGGCATTTGAATATCTAAAAAAACAAGGTCAATCGGCTCACGCTGCAAAATGGAGAAGGCTTCGATAGCGTTGCCGCACGTGCCGACCAATTCCAGTTCAGGTGTTTTAGCAATATGTGTAGAAACCAGCTCTGCTGCTAGTGGTTCATCGTCAACGACAAGGCATTTTATTTTCATAGCAAAAAGTTGTTTGGCAAAATTTTATAATTTCAAAAGTACAAATAAATTCTTAATAGAAATAAGACTGTTACTGATTAATTCAGTTTTGGGTTTTGGGCTTTTCTCTTGTATATTTAACAACCAAGGGTCAATTGTCTCTTCAAAATTAATTTTCAGAGTAGCTAAATAAGAACAATCGTCGTTCATCGCCTTCAATTCATGCCGATTAGGGTATAAAATTTCAAGGCGACGTTTCAAATTTTCTAAGCCTAAACCACTGCCAAAATCGTTTGAAGCAAATTTCTCTTTGATGACACTGTTTTCAACTTTAAAAACTAAGGTCTTCTTTTTGAGAGAAATATCAATATGAATCCATGAATCTTCAACAGCGTTACTTACACCATGTTTGAAGGCGTTTTCGACCAACGGCAAAAACAATAAAGGTGTCACCTGTACGCCACGCACATTGTTAAAGACATTCAACTGTACATCAAGTCGCTCCCCATAACGTATTTTTTCAAGATTAATATAATTTTTCACATAATCTATTTCTTTTTCAATATCAATGTTTTGTCGTTTCGTGTCGTACAACATATAGCTCAACAGTGCCGACAAACGATAAATCATATCACTTGTTTGAGGCGAATTTTTGAGCGACAACATATATATATTGTTCAAAGTGTTGAAAATGAAATGTGGTTGCACCTGTGATTTCAGCAACGACAATTCAGCCGCCACTTTTTCTTTCATCAACTCTTCATTGATGCTGCGTTGTTCAGCCCATTTCTTAACAAAATAAATCATCGTTCCCAAACCGACAAACAAATGAACATTGACAGAATCCATCGTCACCTTTGGCAAAAAAAACAAATTTGTCGCTTTGGCAGGATAAAGTGCTTTAAAAATGACATAAAAGTTAACAATACGCCGCAAAAGCCCAAAAACAACAAGGCTCGCAGTCATACAGAATGCAAATGCAACATATCGTTTTTTTAATAAAAAACGCTCAACACTGATAAAAATATTGAAATACGTAGCAACCATAATGATCGGCACATTCAATATAGCAGCATTGAATGCAGCTTGATAGCAATCATGTATGCTACTGCTCGGCAACCATTCATACAAAAAAAGACAAACCCAAAAAATGAGATGCCAACTGATGGTTTTAAGATTTATTTTAGGCATGAGGCAAATGGAATTTTTAAACGTGGAAAGACGGAAAGAGCAATTATTGAACAAAGTTATACTTTCGCATGACCCTTACGGCTTTGCTTTTGCTAAAATGTTATTTTTGTACGCTAAACAACTCTTTTTAACAACATTTATTTTTTAACAATGAAAGACATGACAATTACGACACCAAAAACTGAAAAGGATTTTGAAGCTGTCCGTTCGCTTTTTAGCGAATATCTCACTTTTTTGTTCACTTTACCCAATATGGACATCTATATTGACCCCTCGCAATCGCCTTTTGATGAGTTAGATGAACTTCAATCGGGCAAATATGCACCACCTGAAGGTACGATTTTATTGGCGATGTATAGAAATGAGCCAATTGGCACCGTGGCTCTCCGAAAATATGAAGGCAGTTCTTGCGAAATGAAACGGCTTTATATTCGTCCGATACTGAGGGGGGCTTCGGTCGGTCGAAAATTAGCAGAAGCCATCATCGAAAAAGGACGCGAAATGGGTTATAAAAAGATGTTACTCGATACGCACGCAACGATGAAAACAGCGCATTTACTCTATGAATCGCTTGGTTTTAGCTATATTCCACGTTACAATGACAACATTGTGCCTGATGCGCTGTTTATGGAATTGAATCTTTAAACCTCTTTGCTTATTCTTTATTTAGGAAAACAAATCAATACCTTTGCAAAAAAAATCATGCTGCCGAAAGTTATTTTTCAAGATTTAGGTCGAATTTCTTACCACAAAGCGTGGGATTATCAGTTTCAAATATTGAAACAGGTTATTGATAACAAATTGACTATCAAAAACTTAGAAATTACTCCGCCCACACCTTTTACAGAGAATCTAATCGCAGCACAAAAAAGCTACTTGATATTTTGTGAACACAACCACGTTTATACTTTGGGTAAAAGTGGTTCAGATGACCATTTATTATTGAATAAAGAACAACTAAACGAGCAAAATATTGAGTTTTTTAAAATCAATCGTGGCGGCGACATCACCTATCATGGCGAAGGGCAAATTACAGGTTATCCGATTTTTGATATGGAATGTTTTTTCACCGATGTCCACCGCTACGTGCGTGCACTCGAAGAGGTCATTATTCGCACAATTGCCGAATATGGCTTGTCGGGTTATCGCATCAAAGAATATACTGGTGTTTGGGTAGAAGGAAACACACCTTTAATTAACGTGACCCCCTCAGTAAAAAAGGATAAAAAACGTAAAATTTGCGCCATTGGTGTCCATTTAAGCCGTTGGGTAACGATGCACGGTTTTGCTTTTAATGTCAATACTGATTTGAATTATTACAACAATATAATTTCATGTGGCATTGAAGATGAAGACAAAACCGTTACGTCATTGGCATTTGAACTTGGCAAAGAAATTGACGTTAATGAAGTAAAAGAAAAGCTCAAACGGCATTTTAAAGATGTATTTGGGTTTGAATTTGTATAAAAATTAGTAGTTAGACAATAGTATTGAGACACGTCTATAAAATATTGATTATCAATAACTGATGTTACGCAAGCGGCAAAAT
>JAYTUR010000973.1:0-13117 GCA_043744475.1 Saprospiraceae bacterium
CTCTGCACTATCGGTATAGAAAAAGCTTTTGTTTAAATCCAGATTGAAATCAGCCGATAATTTCTTCGCTGCGTGGGCTTTTCCTTCTCCCCAACAAGCGGGTTGGATGATATTGCCAGTAAAAACGCCCTTTTCGACCTCCATACGGGTACACATAACGTGACCGATGCCAAAATCACGCGCAATCGGTTCGACTTGATAAGGCGTGGCTGCGGAAATGATGGCAACGGTATGACCTTTTGCAATATGCGCTGCGACTAATTCGCGGGCTTCGGGATATATCGCTGCGGCTAAATTTTTATGGTAAACTTCCTCGCCGACTTCAATAAAGACCTGTTCTTTAACGCCTTGCACACCTTTCGCACCAATGGCAGCCATACTTGCGAAGTTGCCGTTGTCAGTGGCAAAAGACAAGACCCCTGCGAATTGAGCGACGACCTCTTTTGCGGTAAATTTGCCACTCAAAATGCGTTGTTTCATAAAATCTTTGGCAGAAAAGCCTTTGATGAGCGTTTTATCCAAATCAAAAAATGCCCCGATATGTGCGCCTGATTCGCCCGCCATAATTTCGGACGTAATGCTCTCCGTTTTTGAACCAGGGACTAACTCGCGTTCCAAAGGTACTGAGGGGAGGTCTTCAAACGGTTGCGCTAAGATGATGCCTTGCAGTTTGTTGATGTGTTGCGCCACATTGTCAAGTTGTTGGATAAAAGCAGCTATTTCTTTTTGTTTTGGGTTGCTTTCTGTCGGTATCAGTTTGAGATTTTTTACCAACAATATCCCATTGAGCAAGAAAGGTTTAGATACCGCTTCGATGCGCCGAATGCGTCCTTGCCAGTGCATCTCTTCGCCCAAAAACAGACAAGAATCCATGAATTTTTTATCGTTCCATTCTTGATGCACACCCCAAATTTGCAAACCATGAGCGACAACTCGATAGGCTTCGATGTAATTGAACAACAAAACAGGCGCGACGAGTATTTTTTGGGCTTCTAATAACGAGGTGATATTCTTGTTGCTTTCAAAGATATTCGCTTGCCAATCTTTATCAATAAAATCTAAATCTGCCTCTATCTCATCTGTAAACTGCGCTTTTCGAGAATAGAAAAATTCAAATTTAAACATATCACGCAACGACATAATTTCTGTCCAAAAAGCTAATGTCCGTTCTTCGGCGGGTAAATCGGCGATGCGAATCAATGCCAATTCGATAAAAGCCCGATGATAAAGATGATGCACCGCCATATTTGCATAATAAGTTGCTGACAAATAGTTTTCGCGAACCATTGTGAATTTAGCATTGAGGCTGTCGCCTTGTTGCAAAAAGAGATGGGCTTCGGTCAGCATATTCAACGCCTTTTGAACGCTCTCACCAATTGGGCGACCTCTATCCACAAGCGCATCGCGCTTATGACTTTCTATCAATTGCATCAAATCGGCAATGTCGCTTTCCACTCCGCGCTTTGTCAAAGCAAATTTACTCAACAAAGAGGTGCAAATCAGCGAAGTGGTGGTCACAGGCGTAATGTCATTGATGCGATGCACCAATTCGAAAGCAAAATGCGATATGGCATTATTAGACGACGGTTGGCTCTCTTCATCGTCGGGAATCGGCGCATTGTGGATGCCTGAGGTATCAATCGGGTCGCCTATGCGAAGTGCAATGCGTCCTAAATTGCCACTCATTTTTTTGATATAATTCAACAACCACGCTAAATTTTCGGGATTTTTTTTCTTGCCGCGTCCTTCTTCTGTCATTTCAGCGACATCGGGAATCAAATCATAGACAATGGAAACGGGGACGTATTTAACGCTTTGGGCGGAAGACTCTTCGGCTTCTAAAATGTATTTCAAAATACCCATTTGAGGCCAAACCAATTTACCCGTCCTTGAACGCGTGCCTTCCAACGCCCACATAAAGTGTGATTGTTTGTCCAAAAACGAAGCAATAAAGTGGCGTAAAGTGGCTTTGTATATGAGATTGTCTTTAAAAGAACGTCGAATATAAATGACACCCGATTTGCGCGCAAATTTCCCCACAGCATATAAATCTAAGTTAATCCCTGCAAACATAAACGGTAAAGGCAGACCATGACGCGCCAAAACGACGGACAAAACGAGCAAATCCACATAAGATTTATGCGTCAAAACAAAAGCAATCGAGTGGGTACGCATAAGTTTAGTCAACTTTTGCATTTCATCGGGGTTTACATCTATTGTTTTGTCATAACCGCGACTCAATATGTATTGTGCCGCTTCCATCATCACGGCATTGGATAGGGGTTGATGTTCGGCGTACAGTTCTGTTAGGTATTCTTCGGCTTCTTTATGCACCGCTTGAAGGCTGTTGCCTGTTTCAGGCACTAAACTGGCTAATATTTTTTGAAATTCGGGGTTAATCAACATTTGTGTGATGTCTGATGTTGCACTCTTTTGTTCTTCCATACTGTATGATTTTGGTCTAATATGACTATAAGTAAAGTGTCAAATACTGAGGGGGGCGTTTTGGTTCAAAAGTAGAGAAGATTTTGGCATTAACGAAAGAAACCAATAGAAAATGAATGTCCTAATCACAAACTAAACCCATAATATCGTTTTTATACTGAGGGGGGCAATTTGTCGATAGAATTACGAAATCTTCAAGATTTCGCAATTCTTGTTAAATCAAGGCAGCGTAACGAAAGTAACCTAAATTCAGAAATTTAAAATAAAATTTTTTTTATTTAAAGATTAACCTATCTTAGCACTCAAATAGTAGCCTTTCGCCAAATAAAACATCTAAATAAGTAAATAATAGCCATCCAATCAAAATAAGAATAAATGCAAATTAATGTGTTCGCATTATTGAAAAAATCAGGTCGCCCCTCTATATTTTTGGCGGTTACCGAAGCAGGTAGAGCCTTAACAGAGTTGGGCATCAATTACCCCTATCAAAGTTTGAGTAAACGTTCTCAAGAAGAAGCCGACGGTCATCCTGTTATGGTCTTACCTGGTTTTATGTCCACGAAGTCTTCCACAAAATTATTGCGCGAACATGTTGCTAAACTGGGTTATCCTGTTTATGATTGGGGCATGGGCAGAAATTTTGGCAAAATGGAATATATGGCATCCTTAGTCGAACGTCTTGAAAAGATAAAAGACAAACACCAACAAAAAGTCAGCCTAATAGGGTGGAGTTTGGGCGGTGTATTTGCGCGCGAGATAGCCAAAGCACGTCCTGATTTGGTGCGTCAAGTGGTGACAATGGGTTCACCGTTTCAAGACATTACGCATCCGAATAATGTTGCATGGATTTATACGCTTATTTCAGGTGGCAAACGCGTAGAAGATACGGATTGGGCTTTATTGGAAAATATGCCCAAACCTGCACCCGTTCCGACCACGGCAATTTATACAAAAGAAGACGGCATTGTGCCGTGGCATGTCTGCATGGAAATGCAAGAAGACAGTTTGCATCAAAACATTCAAGTGCGTGGCAGTCATTTTGGCTTAGGTGTCAACAGCAGCGTTTTTTGGATTATTTCGGATAGATTGAAATACGATAAAAGCAATTGGCGGCATTTTAAAGCGGAAAGTTATGTGAAGGAATTACTATTTTATCCGTCTTTATAAACAAAAAAGCCTTGCAAAATTGAGTTTGCAAGGCTTTTTTTGTTTTTGGTTGGAAAATACTGAGGGGGTGATTCAATCTCTAATCCCAATGCTTCACATGCCAAAAAGGAATATCCCAACTCAAATTGATATTCCAACGATATTGAAACTTTTTCAAGAAAACGGTTTCATCTTTAATTGAATACAAACGTGGTTGGGCTTGATATCCCAATCCAATATTCAGTGGACTGTTGAATATGCGCCCAAACATTAGGAATAGTCCTGGCGAAAAGATATTGCTCAATTTTATTTTAGGAATACTGTCCGTTGTGTTTGAAAACCTAAAACCTGCAATCGCACCGACATCAACAAGGCTTGCAAAGAGTTGAATGGTACGCGGCGTAAAAAAATTGCCCATTTTTTGTTTTTTACTGAGGGGGTAGTTTGATTGACTTTTTAAACCGTAACTGATGTTAATGCCAATCGGCGCGGCGATACTGAAAAAACCTGCACTGTCTCTTTGCCTAAATGTATTTTGCAAACCAATATAGCTGTTGATACTCAACATCCAACCTTTTTCTTTGACATGTGTACCGCCCGCAGGGGTCATCGTGCTTTCTAAAAGAGAAGCGACTTCATCGCTGCTTTGCGCCAACACCATCGAAGCGGCAAAAGAACTGTATTTGATGAATTTTTGCACACCCGTGTATTCTAAAGGCTTTTTGCCTTGCGCATCGTCGTCAACATACAGTTTTTCAATGACCACAGGCTTATTTCCTTTCATCATATATGTACCCGTCAACGATTTATATTCTCTTACAGGCACAAATTTGTTGACAATATTGGGCGAAAAGGTGGTTAAAGTGTCAATTCTGATATACTCCTTACCCTCTTTCACATACATCGGTCTCGAATCTACGGCTTGCACCAATTCCGCAATGTGTTGAATGGCAGCATGATATTCGCGCCCTTTCATTTCGGCATAGACGCGTGAAAGGGTTTCAGCGACAAAAATACCTTTATACCATGCACGAGGCAATGTTGATTCGGGTTCTATGATTTCCTTTATTGTCGGTACAAATTTCACAAGTGATAAGACGTTTTCATAAGACGAAACCATCTTGTCCCAATAGAATTTTTCGTCTTTATTCTCCGCCAACCTCATATTTTTATTCGACATTTCAATCATATTGACACGACTAATCAAGCCTTGCACGTATTGCCGCATTTTGAAAAAATTATCTTTTTTGTCGTATAAACCATTGATATAGAACCGCAAAGGTTGCCCATTCTCAAAAGTGATGGGTTTCCCTTTTTCATCAACAGCCAATTGGTAAACAGAGCCTAACCAAATTTGCGCCCCTAAGGCATCACCTTTGACAAGCAGATTTAAACTATCCAAACCATTGACCCAATAATGTGTAGAATCTGCTGTATTTGTTGACCGAAAACTGTTTGAAATCAATTGAATGGTTTGCAATCCCGCTTTCAAATCACGCCCTTCTCCATCTTCTAAATCATCGCCAAAATGCAATTTTTCGATGATGTGACCGGGATGTTCATTGCGGATTAAGCCATCGGCTAATTGTGTAACAGTTGTCAAAAAGTCGCGCCCCGTTTGGTTGCCTTTGAAAGCGGCGGCGTATTTGTCGGTTTCCAAAAGCTCGGTCGTATTGGCAAAAACATTGGCTAAATCTTCTTCCATTTTCTGCCGCAAACCTGCAATATATTGTTCAAACACATAAATATCTTTATCCATCAAAACCAAACCGCCATAAGTATTCGGAAACAGCGTTTTCAATTCAATACTGCGTTCCATTTCTGTTTTCATTTTATTGAAAAACAAAGCGTTCATGTCTTGTTTGAAGCGTTTAACAATGATTTTTGCAAACGCATCGGCGTAAATAGTCGCATTTAAATTGCCGACTTTCGACAAAATAGAATTGCCGCCGCCCGAAGGAATACCTCTATCATTGCTTGACATACTAATCGGTTCGGCAAATTCCCAAAAGTTATTTTCTTTCAGAATTTCCCTAAAAAACTTATTCCCACGAAAGGCTCTTTGAATATCTCTGACGGATTCGATTTTTGTTAACTGTTTGGTTTCCAATAGGTAATTGCCAAGCGTTTCATACATCTTGAGCTGTTGCATTGAGGTCGGTTCTTTTATTTTTAGATAGACTTTAATCGAGTCAGTCAGTTTTAAGGAAGTTTGATAAATAGGCACAGCAGTCGGTTGTTGTGCCAAAAAAGTAAACGTATTCCCAATAAAAAGGCTTAGAAATAGGATTTTCTTAATCATAGCTGTTTGTTTAAGGTAAGTGTTATGTTTTTTTTCTTGTAGGCATCAATCACTTCATGTATCGGCATCACAAAAGTGCTCGTATCCGTATCGGCGAAAACAACCCCGACGAGTGCATTGTCAGAAACGCGGAGCAACCACGAACCACTATCGCCTTCATCTGAAATACGTTCACAAGTATCTTCGTCCAAAACATTGGAAACAAAAATCGTATTTTCATATTTGCCCAAACGCCAATTGCCTTTTTGATTTATTTTTCTGATAATACCTTTTGCTTTTGTTTTGATTCTATCATTGAAAAAATAGACTTCTGTACCAATTTGTAAGTCATTGATATCTAAGAATTTAGTTGGCGAACCTATCTTTTCGTTATTGAATTTTTCTACCAACTCAATCAAGGCAATGTCCAATTTGTTATTAATAAAAGCCGTTTCCGTACTAAACGTACCGATTATGTTGCCTGCTTCAGATACCACAACCACCGATTCCTCGGGTAAAAAACTATTAAAGTTAGTATTGTTTTGTTTGACAACATGATAACACGTTACGCCATAGTGAATGCCTTTATCGGACACCAACACACCGCCTAAAGTACCTTTATCAGCTTTTCTCTTTTCATTGGCAATCAGAATGCCCGCATAAGTGATATTTAACGGCATTCCAGCTAAAGAGACGACCTCCAATCCTCTGGGACTCATCGAAGAAGCTATTTCTGGAACGGGAACGGATTGTTTTTCAGATGGTTTACTGATGTCTTTTGATTCTTTTATTATTTGACTTATTGTCAATCCTTTTTTGGATATTAGTTTCCATCTAGCCATATTGAAATATATTTATGTTAGTTTTTTTAAAACAATTCTGAAAACAAATATACAAATAATATTAAAAAAGTTAATTTTTGAGACTTTTTCAAGCAAAAAACAGCTCAAAACACTGAGGGGGGCATTTTTTCTTTAATTTTGGAATTATGAATGAGAAAGAAACAAAAATCTCGAATATTTCAATCCCTCATGGGCTTTCATATTGATGATTGTTCTTTTGGGTAGCCTTCTTTTTGGGAACTCAAAAACTTCATCCCTTCTTTTTTAGGTGCATACACACTGTATGTTTTATTCCGAAAATGGATGTTAGCCCTTACTAAAAAGCTGAAATTAGGTGCTATTTTGTCTGCATCATTATTGATTTTAGCCTCATTTATTAAAACGTTGAAAGACCTATTACGATTCGATGGCAACGCTACTGAAGACGTACGAAACAAATCAGAGCAATTGAAAGCTGCTAAAAAAAAGCGATAAGATTAGATTCATCTTATCGCTTTTTATGAATTTTTAAAATATTATTTTTCAGAATAAGTTTTTATATATTCATCAAAAGATTTCGTTCTAAATACTTCTTCCGCCGTAAAACGCAGTTCAGGTAGTAATTTTTCAGGCGTTTTATAGCCAGGAGAAATAGCAGTGCGCTCAAATTTTTCAGTCAAATAAACAATACTTGGGAAACTCATATTGCCATCGAGTAAAGAATAGGCTAAAGTATGAATGCCATTACGTCCACCGCCTTTTTCAGGTGAAATATAAACGAAATCTTTATTGTCGAAACGAATCGTATCGTGTCCTTCCGCATCGAGCTTGACGCAATAGAAGTTTTTGTTGAGATAATCGGCAATCGTATCATTCGTAAACGTTTGTTTATCCATGACTTTGCACCAACCGCACCACGATGTATAAACATCAACCAATATCTTTTTCGGTTGCATTTTATTGGCTTTCTCCGCTTCTTCCCACGACATCCACTTGATTTTTTCAACAGATGTAATTGGTTTAGGCGTTGTTTGTTTGTATGTAAAAGCGGCTATGGCAAAACAGCCAATGAGCATCAAAACAGGCAGAAGATTTTTTTTCATGTCTAAGAAATGTTAGGAATTAGGAATTTTTGCTTTTTATACTGAGGGGGTAAAAAACGAGATTTATGACCCATTTTGCAACAAAGTTACGTCCATATTTGTCAAAGTGTTTGGTAATTGAATGAACCTTAACATCAAACGTTCAAAAAAAGTCAAAATATTGACTTTAAAACATAAAAATCTGTGAAAAAGAAAGTGGTTGTCGCCATTGGCGGCTCAAGTGGTGCGATTTACGCCAAAGTATTACTCGATAAATTGATGCAACTCAAAAATCAGACCGAAGCCGTGGGTATCGTTATGAGTGACAATGCGCGGTACAATTGGCTGCACGAATTGGGCAGCGAAGGTTGGCATCACTATGATTTTCAATTTTATGGAAAAATGGACTTCATGGCACCTTTTGCAAGCGGTTCAGCGCGCTACGATACGATGATTGTCTGCCCGTGTTCGATGGGGTTATTGGCGCGTTTGGCAACAGGCATCTCAAACGACCTTGTGACCCGCGCCGCCGATGTCACTCTCAAAGAACGCCGCCGACTCATCATTGTGCCGCGAGAGACCCCCCTCAGTATCATACACATAAACAACATGAAAACGCTGACAGAAGCGGGTGCAATCATTTGCCCCGCAACACCCAGTTTTTACAGTCGTCCAAATACATTAGAAGAAATAGCTGCAACAGTAGTTGACCGTATTTTGGATTTGGCGGGTTTTGATTTAGAGACTTATCGGTGGAATGAGGTTTAACTTTCGCAATTTATCCCTCAAAAAGCCACAAAGCGTATCCAAACCTAAGTTAAAATTCTGATTGTTATTGATAATCAAATCCGCATCTTGCATATATGGCTCGATGTATTTTTTATAAGAAGGCATCACATGGCGTTCATAGCGATATAAAACATCGTCAATGGGATAACCCCTTTCTACTTGGTCGCGCAAAATGCGCCGAATGACTTTTAAATGGTCTGCTGCATAAAAAAATACTTTCATATCCAGTAAACGATAGATTTTTTTGTAGTGAAACACAAAAAGTCCTTCCACAATAATGATAGGTGCAGGGTCAAAAGTTTTAATTATGGGTTCTGCATCTTTATTGTTAAAAACATATTCTGCCCGTTCAACGACTTCTCCTCTTAGAAGTTTTTCAACATCTGCATGAAATGCTTTTTTGTCAATGGACTTTGGCAAATCGAAGTTATGGATGCCATTTTCATCTGTTTCTTGAACGTGTCGTGGAAAATAGTAATCATCTTGCGAAATAATGCACAATTCTTTTTCAGAAAATTGTTTGCGAATATCGTTGATAAAAGTCGTTTTGCCGCTGCCCGAGCCGCCTGTAATCCCTATGATGAATGGTTTTTGCATATAATTAGGATAATGAATGATGAATATTTAGATAATTGGGAGACCCCTCAGTATTTTGTCTTAAAAAGCCCTCAATATACAAACACAACAATATTTTTATTATTAAAAATCATTTTCTACATTTGACCGACAAGTTAATGATGAATGATGAAAAATGTCTTTCAATATTCATCATTCATCATTTATACTTCATCATTCATCTTTTATATTTCATCTCTCAAATTTATGGAAAGATTTACTGGTATTTTCGGCATTTTGCTGATTCTGGGCATTGCTTTTTTGATGTCGAATAATCGCAAAGCTATCAACTTTCGCACTGTTGGCATGGGCTTATTGCTACAATTTGCATTGGCTTTGTTTATTTTAAAGACTGCGGTTGGCAAAGGCATTTTCAATACGATTGGCGGCGGCGTAACAAAAGTGATTGATTTCTCACAAGAAGGCGCAGCTTTTGTTTTTGGTCCGCTCATCAATGTGCCAGCAGTTGGTAAGGCATTTGGCGGTGCGGGCGGATTCATTTTCTTCTTCAAGATCATTCCAACCATTCTTTTTGTCGCTGTTTTAGTGAATATTGGCTATCATTTTGGCATTATTCAGCGCGTCGTACAGGTTTTAGCCAAAGGCTTATTTTGGCTGATGCGGGTCAGTGGCGCAGAAGCATTGTCAAATATCGCCAGTGCGTTCGTCGGTCAAGTCGAAGCACAAATTATGATTCAACCTTATTTGAAAGGTATGACAAAAAGCGAGTTACTAGCATCAATGTCGGGTAGTTTTGCTTGTATTTCGGGCGGAGTCATGGCGGCTTACATCGGTTTGGGCGTTCCTGCCGAATACCTTTTGGCGGCGAGTATCATGGCCGCACCGGGTGCATTGGCGATTTCAAAAATCATTTACCCCGAAACTGAACAATCAGAAACAACAGGGACGGTGAGCATCGAAATCAAAAAAATACATTCGAATCTCATTGATGCTATCTCTGCCGGTTGTAGCGAAGGTCTTAAAATCGGATTCAATGTGGCTGCCATGTTGATTGGTTTTTTAGCGTTAATTGCCTTGATTAATTATGGTTTGAATGGTCTAGGTGGTCTTTGGGGCAATCCTAAATTTAGTCTAGACACCGTTTTAGGCTTTCTTTTCTCAGGTTTTGCCTGGTGTATGGGCGTACAATACGACGAAATTTTTCAAGCGGGTTCGCTCATGGGGACAAAATTGGTCGCCAATGAATTTGTCGCTTACAATACTTTGTCTTCTTTTTTGCCATCAACTGACCCCTCAGTCATTAAGGAAGTTGCGCTTGTTAATGGTCATGTGATGTCTGCAAAAACAATAGCGATTGTCAGTTTTGCCTTGTGTGGTTTCGCCAATTTTGGTTCATTGGGCATTCAGATTGGTGGCATCGGGGCATTAGAACCGAGCCGTCGCGCTGACTTGACAAAAATCGTTTTCCGGGCTTTGATAGCGGGTACTTTGGCATCTTACATGTCTGCGACTTTGGCGGGTATATTGCTTTGAAATGTAAAATATAAGGATTCCTTGCACCTATTTGGTCAATAAAAATACGCCCTGCTCGGTTGATACTGAGGGGGCGTATTTTTATTGCCGTCATGTTTTTCGATGAAGCATAGAATCTGGAAATGCGTTAAATTTGATGACTTAATAGATACCTAAGAAAAACTTTTTTGTCGGATGAGGAATGGTTTTTGTAAATTAGAAAAAATCGTAGGAAAAACTTCAATTTGTCTAATTATAAAAAAAAAGCAAACTTTGTGCTTAAATTTTTTTTTAAAGAACGTGTAACAACTCATGGGAAAACAAATTATCTGGATATTCGCTTGCCTTGCCTTAGCTTTTTTAGGTGACCGTTTGGTTGGTTCACAACTGCATAATTTGACAAAAACAAGTCAATTTCGTTATTCAAGACTTTATCATTCTAATGAAACAGCAGATATTCTTTTTGTTGGGAACTCGCGTGGATTGACTTTTTATCAACCAGAAGTTGAGCGTTTGACAGGTCTAAAAACGATGAATTTGAGCTATAATGGTATGCCTGCCGACCTTGCAAAAACGCTGGTCATGGACTATCTTGAGCGTCACGTACCGCCCAAAGTGATGATTGTTGACGTGACGTTGTGCGACCGTTATAACGAGTCCTTGAAAACAAGTATGAATTTATATGTGCCTTTTTCAAGGCGTTTGGGCGATTTAATCAAAAATTCAGTTTCAATAAATCTCAAAAACCCCAATTCCGTTGAGGTGGATACGACTGACATGTATGCGGGTCGCAAAGTTTATTATGGCGGCAAATTGTCGCAGTTATATCAACACAATTCAGAAATTTTTCAACGCGTTTTGTATCATCGCAACAAATTAGATGATGATTGGATAGTTGACCGCATTATCGGTGAATCGGCGACAAAAGACACGGCTTTTCGCTCTTATCAAGTCCGAATGTTTCCTGTTATGGTTAACCATTTGAAGAAAATGATTGATTTTGCAAAAGAAAAAGGAGTCGTCGTAAAATTAGTTATCAATCCATATTATGCCCCTTTTGCTGAATCCATACGGGATTCGTTTTTAACACCCTTGAAAACGTATGTCGAAACGCAAACAAGAATGCCCGTTACTGACTTTTCAACGGCTCTCCAAAACCTGGATGAAATCGGCGATTATCAACATGCCAATAAAAAAGGCAGTATTCACTATATGAATATTTTATTTGAAAATGGTATATTTAATGCTTACACTATCAGTGTTTTAAATGGCAATACGGGTGGTTTTTCTAATTTTAGTTCAGCAATACCTGCTAAAGATACTTTTATCAGTTATACAAATTCGACCATTCAATCTGTAACCGAACCTGAAAAAAGATTATTACCTGTTTCTAATCCGACCCCCTCAGTATCTGAACCTTTGAAACCTGTTTTACCTTATTATTCTAACAAAAAGGTTAAAAAAAAGCAATCTAAAAAGAATGATGATTATGGCTTTTCGGTTGATACGGTGGGCTCGATCCTGTACGGGTTTTACAAGGCCGATGCGGGTGAGGTGTTCATCAACGGCCATTTGACGCCAATCCCTGACAGCCAGAGTGCCATTCGCGCCGGGATCGGGATGGTGTTTCAGCACTTCAAGCTGGTGCAGAATTTTACGGTACTGGAAAATGTAATTCTGGGGGCCGAGGATGGCGCTTTGCTGGCCACCTCGCTGACGCGGGCGCGCAAGGAGCTGGAGGCGCTGAGCCGCGAATTTGATCTGGATGTGCATCCAGATGCCTTGATTGAAGACCTGTCGGTGGGGCATCAGCAGCGGGTGGAAATCCTGAAAGCCTTGTACCGCCGCGCGGATATTCTGATTCTGGATGAACCGACGGGCGTGCTGACGCCCGAGGAAGCCGATCATCTTTTCCGGATACTGGCCGGGCTGAAGCAGCAGGGCAAGACCGTCATCCTGATCACCCACAAGCTGCGCGAGATCATGGAGGCCACCGACAATGTCAGCGTCATGCGGCGCGGCACGATGGTGGCGACGGTCAAGACCGCCGAGACCAGCCCCGAGGCGTTGGCCGAGTTGATGGTGGGGCGCAAGGTCTTGCTGGAGGTCGACAAGAAGCCTGCGACGCCGGGCAAGGTTGTGCTGGCGGTTGAAGGCCTGCGGGTCAAGGATGAGCATGGGGTCGAGCGGTTGAAGGGTGTGTCCTTCACCATCCACGCCGGTGAGATTTTGGGGATAGCCGGGGTTGCGGGCAACGGTCAGTCGGAACTGTTGCAGGCATTGGGCGGGATTTCACGCGCCACGGGGCGGGTTACGATGAACGGGGTGGCGTTGCCGTTGAGTGGCGCTTCGGCCAATGGCCAGACGCGGCGGGCGGCGGGGATTGCGCATGTGCCCGAGGATCGGCAGGCGCTGGGGCTGATCATGGATTTCAGCGCGTGGGAAGATGTCGCCTTCGGCTACCA
>JAYTUR010000974.1:0-3329 GCA_043744475.1 Saprospiraceae bacterium
TCAGTTGCATATATGATGGATTTGACCTTCAAGTTCAAAGCCTGTTTAGGGCTTAAAACGGTCAATTTTTCATGCGAAACTTGCCAATTTGACGTATCACAGTTATCAGCTACTAAATAGATATGGTGATGGGTGTGCGTTTGAGCGAGGAGCGACTGCACCAAAGACTTTGCAATATCCACATTGCCATAAGCCGTAATGATATTGGCATAATCATAGTTTTTAATTTGTTGACGGTTAGGAAATGTTTTGTCTTTGGTAAACAATCCAGCTACCGTTGTCAAAAAAGGAAGAACAAGAAAAAAGGCAAGGATGCCTGCGATGCCGTAAAAGGCATACAAAATAATGGTTGTCATAGCGTGTTTGTTGAGTGTGTGTTCTTAAAATTGTGTTTGTGTATCTTATTCGGCCTCGATTGCTTTAACTTTTGGGCTGCTTATCGTCGTAATCGTTGTTTGTTTTGCTAACTTTTTAGTGCTGAAAGCGTCTTTTATGTTCCAAAAAATGGCTTTCAAAAAAATTTTGGCGTGGTCGAACTGACCCCTCAGTAAAAATTGTAAAATATTCTTCGGTATCGTTACAAATGTTAAAAATAGCGAAAAACCGACAAAAGACAAAGCAGAAAAATTGCGTCGCATAAAATAAATGCGATTGCGATTGAGGTAGTAAGTTTTTAAAGTGGAAAATGCCCCGACACTTGCCGATTCTTTATGATAAATCTTTGCGCGTGGTTCAATCCAAATCTCAAAACCCGCTCGTCGTATGCGTTCACACCAATCCAGTTCTTCATAATATAAAAAAAAGTCTTCAAACATAACGCCTACTTTTTCAATCACTTCTCGACGAATCATCATGGCTGCGCCATGCCCATAAGCTGTTTTTTGTGGTTGAGAAAACTGTCCTATATTTACATTTTTTTCACCAATCGTTGCGTTACGTGCTGTCAACGGATGCACTTGTGTCATACCCGCGTATTGTATCAAATCTGATTTTGCCGTTTTTGATTCGTTGAAATAACAAATCAATGGCGATACCAAACCTGCTTTTGGTTGATTGTCAAATGTCGCAACCAAACGCTTAAGACACCCCTCAGTAATTTCTGTATCATTATTGATAAAAAACAAAAAATCGCCTTTTGCTTGCTGCACTGCTAAATTATTGCCACCTGCAAAACCCAAATTTTGTTCAGACCGAATACACTTCACTTCGGGGTAGTGTTGCGCCAAAAAAGATTGTGGATTCTCGCGGGAGGCATTGTCAACGACAAAAATTTCGAGATTCGTGTAGGTGGTACGACGGATTGAGTTGAGTAGCTCACTTGTTAATTCTAATCCGTTATAATTGACCGTAATGATTGAAATAAGTGGTTGTTTTCTCAAAATAAAAATGTTTGTTATAGTTGCGCTGTCTTCTGATGTGCTGCTTACTGTGTATGTTTTTATAAATTATAGTCACAAAATTACAAAAAAACGGTGAGGTGTACAATAACTTGAAAGGAGTAATTTTGGCTATATTTTAGTATGAGAGGCATTAAGAAAGGACTAATGTTATATAGAAACGGCGACAAATTTGATACTTGTCGCCGTTTCTATAAGGATTAACTGCTTAAACATCTTCCTTTTGTATAATAGCAAAAGGCGTTTTCAGCATAATTTTCAAATCATACCAAAACGAATGATTTTTGGCATAAGTCACATCGAGCTGAATGCGTTCTTCGGATGACATCTCACCTTTTCCGCGTTTGGAGATTTGCCACAAACCCGTCATACCAGCGGGTGCAATGAAGCGAAAAGCCCAATCGTCTTTTGTCAATTGTTCTGCCTCATAAAGGGGTAACGGACGATTGCCGACCAAGGACATATCACCTTTGAGTACGTTAAACAATTGTGGGAGTTCGTCAATACTCGTTTTGCGAATGATACGTCCAACACGTGTAATACGTGGGTCATTCTTAATTTTCATGAAAGCGGCATCTTCTTCCTTGTACTGATTCATATCCTGCATTTCTTCCAAACGTTCATCAGCATTGCGATACATAGAACGGAATTTAAAGAAATCAAAAACGCGATACCCCGTTCCGCTTCGTTGAGACCGATAAATGATAGGCCCCCGAGATTCGATAAAAATCAAAAGAGCAGTCATGAGGAATATTGGGCTAAAGACGAGAATGGCTGTCAAAGAGCCAATAATGTCAATTAATCGTTTAACAGGCGATATTTTTAGGCGCAGTTCATCTTCGGAATAGTCAGGTGTTTCATCTAAATGAAACTTGTGAATGTGCAAAAACTCTAAGCGTTCACGTAGGCTTTGAAAATCTAAAGGCATGTGATAACAATCGTCTATACCAGCTTGTATCGCAGTTCGCAAGTCAGAAGGTTCATTTTCACGGACGATTGCAAGAATTGGTACATTTGTTGTCAACAAGTTTTTCTTAAAAGAACGGACAAAATGAAAGTCATTTTTTGCCAACAATGTAAAATCTGCAATAATACCATAAGGAACATCTTGCTCCCTTGCGACTGATAATAAGCGACTTAGATGCTCATTAATCGTTGCACCTATAATATTACGCACATCATAATCAGAAAGCGGGGAAACAAACTCTACCGAGGCACAAGGTGCATTGAGTAGATAAAGTTCTTTTAATTTAATTAAGCTAAGAGAAGGTAATGTTTGAGCCATATTTTGTTTGTTCGTGTCTTGGTTAAAACTATAAGTTCGTTGAATGTGTGATGAGTACAGTTTGCTTATTGGGCATATAATTTTATTTCATTATTTGAAATAATCTTTTTTACTTTTTCATATAGTAATGTTGGATTGAATGGTTTAGGAATGAAATCCAATATCCCGAGGTCAAAAAGTTCAGCATTCTCATTGGCATCGTTGTTGCCAGATACAAGCATAACGGGAATTTGGTTGAACATGCCACTCGACCTTAATTGACGGAGAAAACCAATGCCATTCAGACGAGGCATTTGCATATCTAAAATGATAATATCCGGAAAATTACCAGCAGCAAGCCAAGCTAGACCTTCTAGACCGTCGCGTTTAGTGACGACAGTGAACTGCTTTTTGAAAGTAAGTCCTAAAAGGAGACGGACGGCATCATGGTCTTCAATAATGAGTATGTTTGCTTTTCGCATAGTTAGTTCATAGTTTGTAATTTGCAAATAATGCTTTGTTATTTTATCAAAGCTTTGTTTGAATAGCGTAATTATTAAAACTGAACATAAAAAGAGTAAATTACCTTTGGAAATGACCTTAAAACACGAATGTGAGGAGTTGAAATATAATGACTTTTAGTCACTGCTAGTATGAAGTCGTTTTCA
>JAYTUR010000975.1:0-3326 GCA_043744475.1 Saprospiraceae bacterium
CGACGCGGTTCAACGACCTTGGGTTGGGCGTATTTTGGTTCAAAAGAAAGCGTTGCACTTGTCATTCTATTATTTTTGAACAAAAATAAATGAAAAATTTAGAAAACCCAACCTTTATGCCGTCATTGGTCATTATGATAAACAAAGACCCATGACAATTATTGACTAATGATGATTTAAGCATTCACCCAATCTAAAACGACCTCATCAGTCGGACTAACAGATGACGGCAAAATGCGTTCAAGCACCCCCTCAGTATTGAGCAAAAATTTATAGAAATTCCACTTTACCGTATAGTCTTTAAGACCATTTTCAGATTTATGTGTCAAAAAATTGAAAATTGGATGCGTATTTTCTAAAATGCCTACTTTCGTTGTCAAGGGAAAAGTCACACCATAACGAAGGGTACAAAATTCTTGAATAGTGGCTTCACTGCCGGATTCCTGTCCGCCAAAATCGTTGCAAGGCATCCCGACAACAACTAATTTGTCTATAAAATTGTCATACAATTCTTGCATTTGCTGATACTGAGGGGTGTAGCCACAGGCACTTGCGACATTGACAATAAGGATTTTTTTACCTTTAAAAGTTGAAAAATCAAGGATTTTGCCTTCGATATTTTGAATTTTAAAATCGTGTATGGACTTCATTTTGAGCATTTTAGTTATTTTGTTATTAAAAAAAGAACAACATAGTATTTTTGAAATTGTTGATAAAAGACGTTATCACAAATAGAGATATAACACACGAACCATAAATGACCTTATGTTCCTTATATGGTCCAAAAAAAATAACTGTTTTTGAACTATATAAGGAATATAAGGTCATTTATGGCTGTCTATAAAAGTGCAAGTAATCATAGATTTTATTTATTTTTTAAAAAGAGCTTCATTTTATCAAATCAAATCATAAAGAATGACAACGCGTAGAGATTTTATTCAAAAAATGACATTGGGCGCAGGTGTTTTGCTGGCGCAACCGAATATAGAACAATTGTTTAAACCCAAAGAGAAATTGGGTGTGGCTTTGGTCGGTTTGGGCAACTATTCCATGCGCCAACTCGCGCCTGCTTTATTAGAAACGGAACATTGTCGGCTGACGGGCATCGTCACGGGTTCGCCTTCAAAAATCCCTGAATGGTGCGAAAAGTACAATATTCCTAAGCGAAACGTCTATAATTACCAAAATTTTGATGAAATCCGAAACAACCCCGACATTGATATAGTCTATGTCGTGCTGCCCAATTCGATGCACGCTGAATACACCATTCGTGCTGCCAAAGCGGGTAAACACGTCATTTGCGAAAAGCCGATGGCAATGAATACGGCTGAATGTGAACAGATGATAAAGGCGTGCAAAGATGCTAAAGTGATTTTGTCCGTCGGTTATCGCTTGTATTTTGAGCCACATCATCTTGAAATGCGGCGTTTGGGCATGGAAAAGACGCACGGCAATATCCGCATGATGGAAAGCGGGTTGGGCTACAATATGGCTGACCCAACTTCATGGCGATTGAACAAAGCAATGGGCGGCGGCGGCGCGATTATGGATTTGGGCGTTTATTGCGTTCAAGGTATTCGCAGAACGCTCAACGAATTGCCAACAGAAGTTACAGCACAGGGTTTCAAGATAAATAAAGACCTTTTCAAGGATATTTATGAAACGATGATGTTTCAAATGACCTTTCCAAGCGGTGCAATTTCTAATTCTACGACGACTTATACCTCTTTTATTGATAAATTATACGCCACAACAGGCTCTGAACGCTTTGGTATATCGCCATCTTTTACGGCAACAGGTGCTAAGACTATGGATTTTGCTATAAAAATTAATGTGGAATCCCCGAAATATCAGCAAATAAAACAAATGGATGCTTTTGCTCAAAATATTAATAACAAAACAGAGATACTCGCTTCTGGCGAAGAGGGTTTGGTGGATATGAAGATTATTGATGCCATTAAAAAAGCAGCAGATACGAGTAAGCGTGTGAAAATGACGTGGTAATGCGTTGTTTTATGACCCCCTCAGTATATTTTGTCATTCTAAGCGCAGCGAAAGAATCTGAATGTCTATTAAAACGGCAAATTCAGATTCTTTCACTTCGTTCAGAATGACAAAAAAAATCATTCATTCAAACTCTCGAAAACCATCCGATAAAAATCGGGATGCGATTGCCAAGTTTGACCCGTGATGTACCGACCGTCTTTAACGGCTTCACTTTTACCGACAAATGTACCGCCGCACATTTCTACTTCAAATCGTACATTTTCATAACACGTCACGGTTTTACCTTTGACCAATCCTGCGGCGACCAATATTTGAACACCATGACAAATCGAAAAGATTAATTTCTCTTTTTTGTCAAATTCTTTAACGATGTCAATCACTTTTTTGTCGTGACGCAAAAATTCAGGTGCGCGACCGCCTAATAACAACACGGCTTTGTAATCTTTTGTTTTCACATCCGAAAAGGCAATATCGGAAGGTACGATATAGCCCGGTTTTTCAATATAGGTATCCCAACCCGGTTCAAAATCGTGGATAACCAAGTTCAATCTTTTTTTAGAAGGTGCAGCGATAACTGCTTGATAGCCAGCTTCTTCAAAACGGTGTTTGGCGTACAGACATTCATAACTTTCGCCCGCATCGCCTGTGATAATGAGTATTTTTTCTTTCTTTGCCATGTTTGATTTTTGATTTTAAATAAAGTGGAACGGGTTTCAACTCGTTCTACAATTGATGAAAAGCCGAAGTTAAGTTGTTCGATTGAGATAAGTTTTCTTTTCTCTAAAAAAAGTATGCGTGTATGAAAAGTAGAAAAAAGAGACCCCCTCAGTATAAAAATAGAAAAACATACAAAACTTATACGCCCTTTATTAAACCATGAAAACGAGTATTTTGGACAAAATATACAAGACTTCAAAAATGATTTTTTACTTTTAACACTCAACTTTATCTAAAATCATAAAAATGAAATCCAAACTATTTTTCTGTATTGTAGGCATTTGCTGCCTAAACATCTCAACAATCAAAGCTCAACCCAATACCGACAGTGCTGTTATCAAAACCATAAAAATAAAAGACCATATCCACATGCTACAATGGTCAGGTGCAGGCAATATGATGTTATTGTCAGGCAAAGACGGCAATATTTTAATTGACGACCAATTTGCGCCCTTGTCTGTAAAAATCAATGCCGCCATTCAAGCGATAAGCGCGGGTACTGTCAAATTTCTTTTTAATACACATTACCACGGCGACCACACGGGCGGTAATGCGAACTTCGCGAATATGGGTGCAACCATTTTTGCGCAAGCCAATGTCAG
>JAYTUR010000976.1:0-3320 GCA_043744475.1 Saprospiraceae bacterium
GGGTTTTAAGGTAAAACCTATTTTATGAAAGTCGTCGAATTTTAAATATTGGACGAATTCTATCATAAAATTAAAACATACTGGTTTGATTTACATCAATTTCTATCAATTCAGTTGCAGGTACTGAGGGGGGCTCAATTTTGACCATATCAGGTAAAAAACGCTTGATAACACGAAATTTGTGGGTATAAATGCCTCGCTCTTCGTTGAAAATACCAAAATGGTCGAGTTTATCAATACGAACTTGACCTGCTGCATGTATGATTTTATTATCAGCCAAAATAATACCAACGTGAATAATACGCCCTTTGTCATTTTCAAAAAAAGCAAGGTCGGCAGGTTGTGCGAGTTCGATGAAATCAATGAGCCGTCCTTGTTCTACTTGTTGAGAAGCGTCTCGCCGTAAACGAATGCCTGCCATGCGGAAAACAATTTGTGTAAACCCAGAACAGTCAATGCCAAAAGGTGAACGACCGCCCCACAAATAAGGTGCAAAAAGATAACGGCGCGCCAATTTGACGATAAATTCAGAAGTCGGTGCCTTGTGTCCGCTTTTGAGTGCAGAGCCGTTATATGTGTAATGTTTTCTACCTAAATGAACATTCAAGCCGTCAAAGAAAGGCAATGTTGCGCCCAAAGTAATGGGTAAGAAATGGTCATTATTGGTCAAAACAGACGTTAATTCAAGGCAAAAACCATGATTTTTGCGATAATCATTAGCCTCCTCTTCAGATATAAAACGCAATTGACGTACATCCATCCAGCCTTCATAACCATCCCAATCGCAGCGAATATGACACCAATTTTTTTTGCCACGCCCCATAATTTCAAGCACATCCACCAATTCGCCGAATAGGAGTTGCGTCACAATCTCTTCTTTGTCCGCTGCACCTGCTCGGACGGGAACAACACTTAATTGGCAAAAGGCTGGGTTCTTCATTGATAATTGATTGTTTATGATTGATTATTATTACTTATGTGTATAACAATACAAATAATCAATCTCTTAAAATCGGTTCAAAAATAATAACTAAATGCAAGAAGCCGTTAGAATGACAAAAATAAATTTGGTTATTCGTTAATGGTGTATTGGTTATTGGGAAATTGGTTATTGGTACTCAACCATTAACCTATTTTCCAATAACCAATACAGCAATAGCCAATAACGAACCATTTTTTCTACTTTTGCACGAATTTTGATACAACCGTTTTATGAAAAAAATACAACTTTTATTACCGATTTGGCTTTTTGCTACATCGTTGTTGGCACAAGACCGCCATTTTTCACAGTTTTATAGCTCTCCTCTGACTCTTAATCCAGCGTTGACGGGTGCTTTCGATGGCAAATATCGTGTGGGTGCTTTGTACCGCGACCAGTGGCGAGGGCTTTTAGAACAACCGTATCAAAACTTTTCATTTGGTGCAGATTTGCGTCTTGATGTGCCGTTTTCAAGCAAATCTAACCCCGATAAAGTTGGAATGGGTTTGTTATTTTATCGAGACATCATCAATGCCCTTGATTTTTCGACAACTCAGATTGCTCTTTCGGGAGCTTATCATAAGTCATTGGACTTGGGCAGCACGCAGTTTTTATCTATGGGTTTTCAATTGGGTTTGTCGCAACGCAATGTTAATTACGACAATTTGACATTTCAAGACCAGTGGAACGGCGTTGACGGCTACTCATTGCCACGTGGCGAGCGTTTGCCTGAAAACAATTTTGGCTATTCCGACCTGTCAACTGGCATCAACTACTCTGTAAACCCTGCGCCCAAAGTGGCATTTTTTGCTGGTTTAGCTTATCATCACTTCAATAAACCCAATGTTTCCTTTTTTAAAGGGGTTGATATACCCAAGCAACCGCTTTATCCGCGTATTTCGGCACAGTTGGCAGCGCAATTTCCTATAAATCAGGCGCATACGTTGATGATGTCGCCGCGTCTGTTGGTGGCTTCGCAAGGACCGCATTTTGAGGTGAATGCTGGCACCAATTTCCGCATTGAAGTGGATAAAACGTATGGCACATCGCTGCATTTGGGCGGTTGGGTGCGCCCTGTGAAAAATGTTGATGGTTTCAATATTGATGCAGTCGTTTTGATGATGGGCATTGAATACAACAGTGTATTGTTAGGTTTTAGTTATGACTTAAACTTACCGACCTTACAAAAATATAAAAGAACGGCAAATGTCTTTGAAATCTCTTTGATTTACCTTGGAGAGTTTGATAATGATGAGTTGCTTTGCCCTACATTTTGAATTTGGAGAATATGAAAATAACTGTTGTTGGAACTGGAAATGTCGCTTTTCATTTTGGGAAAAGATTGCAAGCGCAAGGTGTTGAAATAACGCAAGTTATAGGACGAAATGCCTTGAAAGCGGCTTGGTTAGGCGATATTTTGAAAACAAAATCAACAACATTTTTAGGCAATATTGATACTTCGAGTGATATTTTTATCATCGCTGTTTCAGATAATGCTATTGAAGAAGTGGCTGAAAAACTATCAAAAAGCATAGATTCTTCATTGGTTGTTCACACATCGGGTTCTATTCCTTCAACTGTTTTGACGCCGTTTTTTAGGCATTATGGCGTTTTTTACCCACTTCAAACCTTTTCAATTGGGAGCGAACCTAACTTTGATGTCATTCCCATTTTCATCAATGCGACCCCTCAGTATCATGTTGATTTTTTAGAAAAATTAGCCTTCAAAATTAGTAAACGTGTTTATCCAATGTCAGACGATGACCGTTTGGCTTTGCATGTTTCGGCTGTTTTTGTCAATAATTTTGTCAATCATCTGTTCAAAATTGGCTCTGAAATAGTTGGTAAAAATAATTTGCCTTTCGATGTTTTATTGCCTTTGATAGAAGAAACGGTCAATAAAATTCGCAACAATGCACCTATTGACATGCAAACAGGTCCTGCCGTTAGAGGCGACGATGTGACCATTGAAAAACATTTAGCATTTATAGAAAAACAGACCCCTCAGTATGATTTGCTTTATACCTTGTTGAGTATCGGTATTAATCCTGATTTGAGTTTGAATAAACCTAAGTAAAATCAATAAAAATATGAGAATTGTAGGCGACATCGCGCATCCGCAAATGAAAATAACCATTTTCAAAAACGACGGAAAATTTAGTCTGAAATGCGAAAGCGGATTGTTGGAACAAATATATAAATTCCGCGATGACGACCGTTTGGCAACGGTTGATGACGTTAAAAAGGTGGTTGATGCCTTTTTTATTAAAAAAATGGAAGATATACTGAGGGGTATGTATGAGGGCAAAATGGAAGCCATGCAGCGCAATTTAGCACAGCC
>JAYTUR010000977.1:0-13034 GCA_043744475.1 Saprospiraceae bacterium
AAAAGAACGAATTTGATTACATTTTCAAGGTTTTTGAACGCATGTAGGTGACAAACGACTGTATTATTCATTTTCTGTAATCCATTTTCCATTAAAAAAACATACACTATGCGAGAAGACTTCCTGCACTTTCTTTGGCGGACGCGCCGTTTTGATTTGTCAAATTTGGAGACAACGACAGGCCAGTCGCTTGAAATTCTCGATTTTGGGGAGTACAATCGCTTAGATTCGGGTGCTGATTTTCAGAATGTTAAAATCAAAATAGATGATTTGACGTGGTTTGGAAATGTGGAAATGCACCTCAAGTCTTCCGATTGGTTGTTGCATAAACACCAAAACGATGCCGCTTATGGCAATGTCATTTTACACGTCGTTTATGAAGAAGATGTGCCTATTTTTTATCAAAATTCAAATATCAAAAATAAAAAAGAAGGCTCGTTACTGCCTTGTTTAGTTTTAAAAAACCGCATTCCAGAAGGGATTTTTCAAAATTATTGGTCAATTTTGAACAATGAGCATTGGATTCCATGCCAGCATCATTTTTATAAAGTGTCAGAAATAACAAAAAATTTGTGGCTTGATCGCTTGCTTATTGAGCGTTTGGAACGTAAAACGGAGGCAATTGCAGCAGCTTTCGAAAACAATAGTGGCGATTGGGAAGAGACATTTTGGCAGTTCGTTGCCCGCTATTTCGGTTCAAAAGTCAATGCTGAACCGATGGAAAGACTAGCGCATGGGCTACCTCATTTGATTTTAGCAAAGCATAAAAATCAAATTTTTCAGATTGAAGCCTTGCTGTTTGGTCAATCGGGTTTGTTAGAAACGGATTTCACAGATGATTATCCGAAAGCCTTGAGAAAGGAGTTTGTATTTTTACAAAAAAAACATAGCCTCACTGCGCCGGTCAGTAAAGCCGCATGGAAGTTTTCACGTATGCGTCCGCAAAGTTTTCCGACCATCCGATTGGCACAATTAGCGGCATTGGTGAATCAGAGCAGTCATTTATTCTCCAAAATCATTACGCCAATGCTTATTTCAGACTTAAAAATGCTTTTTGAAGTCGAAGTCAGCGATTATTGGCGCACGCATTATATGTTTGACACCCCCTCAGTATATTCAGAAAAAAGTTTTGGAAAAAATGCTATTGACCTTTTGCTTATCAATGTCGTCGCCCCATTTTTGTTTTTTTATGGTAAAAGTCGAAAAGAAGAAACCATGAAAGACCAAGCCCTCGAGTTATTGGATAGCTTAAAGGCTGAAAAAAACGTTATTACTGAGGGGTATCAAAAATTAGGTTTGGACATCAAAAACGCAGCGCACTCGCAATCCTTGATTCAATTAAAAACAGAATATTGTGATAAAAAACAATGTGTCAATTGTGCAATAGGTGTAGCTATTTTAAAAAACATGACTTAGAACTATCGGTTTTTGTTATAAAAACAAGCAAAAGCTCAATAATTAGATTAAATTTGGAGTCTATTCACAATTATTTTTTTTTAAATTAAAATCCTGTAAATATGAAACGTTCTGTACTTCTTTTGTTCTTCGTTCATTTTTTTACGACGGCTTTTTCACAAATTACAATTAATCGAGCAGATTATACTGTTTCAGGTGTGATACGCGATACGTCAAAGTTTCGAGACCTCTCCATAGTTGGTTTAGCTATTCCGCAACGCGGCAGTAATCGGATATGGGATTATACAACTATCACAGACACGATTTCGACAACCAGTCAGGTCAATACACCAGCTATTGCTGCGAATTTGCCAGATGATTTCAAAGACGCAACGTTTGTTTCTACGCCACGTCCCGCATTCGGCAATTATTCGATTGTGGATACACAATATAGAAGGTTGGACACAACAGGTTTCTGTATTTTGGGTTCTAAACGTGGCTCAACGACGATCAGTATAGCTACTCTAACAGGCGGCGCGACGGATTCTCTAACTATTGTGAGTCGTTTGAGACGCTATGTCACAAAGCCTTATTTGTTAAAATTCCCTATGACTTCAACGACTTTGTCTAAAGTTGCGAATATTGATACCCTTCCTTACCTGCTTTCTTGGGCATCAGCGGGTTATACCAAAGCAGATATTAAGTTCATTCGTCGTTCCGAATACACAACCGAAGTGTTGGGGTGGGGCACTTTAAAGTTTCGTAACCCAGTGGTAGGAGGCCCAATACTTAGTTATGCGGTGCTTTTTGAAAGGTTTGCGGAACTTCGTCAAGACAGTTTTTACATCAACGGCGCACCGATGCCCAAGCGCATTTTGGATAGTTTCAGGCTCACACAAGGCAAACGAGATACAGTAACGATGATTTATAATCTGCGCGGCTTGGGTTTTAAACGCGGTATTTTGAGCTTCAATATGGGATCTGACGAAGCCTATATATTATCTGCGAACCGCGTGATTGAACCGTTAATGGGTTTGCAAATTGGCACTCAGGATTTAGCCAGTCACGATACTCCTTTGACTCTATATCCGAACCCTGTTACTGAGGGGGTCACTTTGTCTTTTGATAAAAAAACAAACGGTACTTGGCACGCTATGATTTATAACGAAGTAGGACAAGTAATTGATTTTCAATCTATTAATACACCACAAGGAAATGTGACGCATCGCATTGCGCTCGATAAATCACTACCTTCAGGTCATTATTTTATCAATATTTTAGATGAATTAAGCCTTATTCGGTCGAATGGGCGGTTCGTAAAGTTGTAGAAACCACTTTGATTTTACACATAAAAAAAAGTCTTTGCATCTTTTGCAAAGGCTTTTTTTACTGAGGGGGTATCTCCTCTTTCTAAATTAAAAAATACTAAAATGTAATTCCGTAGCTTTTTCTTTCGCTAAGGCTTTGATAATATCTGCTGCCGTCAGCATACCAACTAGTCTATCGGTTTCATCAATAACAGGCAATGCGGTAAACATATTGTCTCTAAACATTTCGAGAGCAACTTGAATACGGTCACTGGATTCAATAAAAGTGACTCTGTCATTCATCACTTCACCAACCGTATATGCGGATAAAACGGACTGCGTCAAAGCGGTGTTTTCAAATCTTTTGCTTAGACCACTGAAAAAACTTAAGAAATCACAACGGGTGACTGTACCAACAATTTGGTCATTTCGCATAACAAGAATATGCGATACGGATTTGCGATCGAAAATTTCTTTGACCAATCTGGCATTGTCAAGTTCAGAAACGACATGAAATTTTCGCGACATAAGAGTAGAAACTGGCATTAATAAGTTCATGACTTTAAATTTAAAATTTGATAAAATATTTGGATTACTTGGATAAAAAAATATGGGTAGGGTTAGTGTCTGATAAATTTTTAGTGGACAAGTGATTCTGTTAAAATGGATTTACATAACTTTTACGTTTTAGTTTATTTTCAATAATTTATACATAAAAAATCGAATAATGTTTTTTAAAAATTTGGATTTAAAATAAAAACTATAAATTTTAATATATCTTTAAATTTAAAATATTAACTGCAAAATACATACCAAAATTGATTTTTAACAGGTCAAACTGCTGACAAATAAAATTTTATTTGTAAAACACTCTCTTCTTAACAATAATGGTTTGTAAATAAAGTCTAACTCCAATCTTTTACACTGATTTCTGATTAGCGTTAAGACCATTTAATATTTTGATACTTGTGTAAGGTTCAAACTCTCTGCCCAATTCAATCTTATATTAATAGTTTGATAATCAGCATTTTATATACTACAAAAAAATATTTACAAAAAAAAACAAAGCAATAATGACGATTGAATAAACCCCGTTCGCTAACTTTGCACATGGAAACGGTAAAAACAGTATCAGAAAAATTTCTTGGTGAAGCACTTACTTATGACGATGTTCTACTCGTCCCTGCTTTCTCTCAAGTCCTCCCACGCGAAGTTGACATTTCAACTAAACTCACACGCGACATTACAATCAACGCACCTTTGGTATCCGCAGCCATGGATACTGTCACTGAAAAACTGCTGGCTATCTCTATCGCTCGGCAAGGCGGCATAGGTATCATCCACAAAAATATGAGTATTGAGGAGCAAGCGGATCAAGTGCGCTCGGTCAAACGCTCGGAAAGTGGGATGATTATAGACCCTGTGACGCTGGCACCCAATGCAAAAGTGAGTGATGCGCAAGCCTTAATGCGTAAATACAGCATCGGTGGCATCCCAATTACTGAGGGGGGCAAATTGGTCGGCATTTTGACAAACCGCGATTTGCGTTTTGAAAAAAACAACAATCGTCTGGTGAGTGAACTTATGACGGCTAATAATCTCATTTTAGCGCCAATTGGAACCAGTTTAGAGCAAGCCAAAGAGATTTTGCAAGGCTACAAAATTGAAAAATTGCCCGTCGTTGATGACCACAACAACCTTGTCGGTCTCATCACTTATAAGGACATCATGAAAGTGCATGATTATCCGAATGCGTGCAAGGATTCGTTTGGTCGTCTCGTCGTTGGTGCTGCTTTGGGCGTAACCCGCGACCTTTTCGACCGCGTTGACGCGCTTGTTGCCGTAAGTGTTGATGTTGTGATTTTGGATACCGCACATGGACATTCAGAAGGTGTTTTAAATGCTATCAAAGAGGTCAAAAAACGCTATCCACACCTTCAAATCATTGGCGGCAATGTCGCAACTGCGTCGGGTGCAAAAGCCCTTGCCGATGCGGGTGCCGATGGTGTGAAAGTCGGTGTCGGTCCTGGTTCTATTTGCACCACACGTATTGTAGCTGGCGTTGGTGTGCCACAATTAACCGCCGTTTACAATGCTGCACAAGGTTTAAGAGGTACAGGTGTACCAATTATTGCCGATGGTGGTGTCCGCTACACCGGCGATATTCCAAAAGCAATAGCAGCAGGGGCATCAACCGTAATGGCAGGGTCGCTGTTTGCAGGTGTGGACGAATCGCCAGGCGAAACGATTATTTTAGATGGGCGCAAGTTCAAGGTGTATCGCGGTATGGGGTCGTTGGGTGCTATGCAATTAGGCTCAAAAGACCGTTATTTTCAAGATGTTGAAGACGATATTAAGAAACTCGTTCCCGAAGGCATCGAGGGTCGAGTGCCTTACAAAGGTACTTTGGCGGAAGTCATGGTTCAATACATCGGTGGCTTGAGGGCAAGTATGGGTTACTGCGGTGCAAGGACGATTGCGGATATGCATAATGCTCAATTTGTCCGCATTACGGGCGCAGGCATCATTGAAAGTCACCCACACAATATTACAATTACAAAAGAATCACCTAATTATTCAAGGTAGTTGTATGGTTGTTAGCCATATAACAATACAACCATGCAACAATATAACAATATAAATTATGATTTGGAAAATTATACCCGCTTTAGAAACACTACAGCAGATAGGTGTAAACAGTATGTCTGACGCATTAGGCATTGAGTTTGTTGAATTCGGCGACGATTTTTTGACCGCCAAAATGCCTGTTGACCACCGAACAGTACAACCTTTTCGCATTTTACATGGTGGTGCATCGGTAGCATTGGCAGAAACATTGGGCAGTATTGCTTCTGTTTTAACACTTGAACCTGACTCAAAAAAGCAAGTGGTGGGCGTTGAAATCAATGCCAATCATTTGAGTTCGGCGCGCGAAGGTTCATGGGTTTTTGGCACAGTCAAACCGATTCGTATCGGGCGAACCATTCAAGTTTGGAATATCGAAATTAAAGATGAGCAAGGGAAATTGATTTGTGTCAGTCGGTTAACTTGTGCTATTGTTGAACGGTAGTTATTGTAATTTTTAAAACCCTACATAAATTCTAAAAGAGCAATTACTCACTGTTTCTCGCTACGCTCGAAATAGTGAGTGACTGTAAATGTATTTTATGTAGAGTTTCAAATTGTAATTATTTGATTTTGAACACAGTTCATCTGTGTTCAAAACTAAGTACTAAATAAAATTCACTTCAGGTGTCAATTGTATTTTGAATTTTTCAAAAACAGACGCTTGTATTTTTTGCGCTAACTCTTTGATTTGCAAACCTTTGCCACCACCATAATTGACCAATACAAGGGCTTGACGTTCATGCACACCTACATCACCCAAGCGTTTTCCTTTCCAACCACATTGTTCAATCAACCAACCTGCGGCAACTTTGACCCCCTCAGTATTTTCACTAGGATAACCGACTATTTTCGGAAATTGTATTTTTAAAATATCAAACTCCTCTTTTAAAATAGTCGGATTTTTGAAAAAACTACCCGCATTGCCAATTACTGAGGGGTCAGGCAATTTCGATTGTCTGATGGCAATAACAGCGTTTGAAATATCCTTTATCGTTGGATTTTCAATACCTTTTTCAACTAACGTTCTTGAAATATCGCCATAAGAAGTTTTGAGTTGCGTCGGCGTTTTTTGTAGCTTCAAAAAGACTTTGGTGATTAAATATTGGTCTTTCAATTCATTTTTGAAAACAGAATCACGATAACCAAAACAGCAATCTTCTTTTGTAAAAGTCTGCATATCAAGACTTTGCAGATTTAATGCTTCCAGTTTTTCAAAAATATCTCTCAACTCAACACCATACGCACCGATGTTTTGAATGGGCGCCGCACCCACCGTTCCGGGTATCAATGACAGATTTTCAACACCTGCTAAATCATTCTCAATTGCCCATAAAACAAATTGATGCCAATTGACACCACCGCCAATTTCAACCAAAACAGCATCTGATTCATCAGAATACCCCCCTTCAGTATTTTGCACTATTTTTATACCGCCAATAGTGTTTTTTATAAAAAAACGATTGTAAAAATCATTCAAAAACAAAACATTTGAACCACCGCCTAATAGCTGAATCGGTATGTCATTATTTGATAAAACTCTTTGCACTTCGTCCACAGATGTCACTTCTGCGAAAGCCGCACAATGCGCTTCGATACCGAATGTATTGTATGATTTTAGATTAAAATTTTTATGGATTCGCATGGTCTTATTTTGCAAATCATCACCGACCAAACCGTCATTGCGAGGAACAAAGCAATCTGGTTAATTTTAGCAGATTGCTTCGTTCCTCGCAATGACGTTTGTGTTCCTCGCAATGACGGTTAGGCGTTAGTTAAATCATTGAAAATCAACCTTTTCTATCTTCAAACCCATGGCTGTCAAGCGTGGAATGATGTCGCCATAGCCGCGTTCAATCATCGGGACACCCCTCAGTAATGTCGTGCCTTTGGCAACAGAAGCGGCGATAACATACGCCAAACCTGCTCGTAAATCAGGAATTTCCAACGGTGTATCAACGGCTGTAAGTGGCGTTGCACCACTAATAATCGCTGAATGTTCATGCCCTTTGCCGCTGAATCGGCAAGGCAGTCTGCCCATACAATGCGTTGCCAACTGCACCGATGCACCTAATTTTTTCAAGGCTTTCAAATAGCCAAAACGATTTTCATAAACCGTTTCATGTATGACTGAAACGCCTTCCGCTTGCGTCAAAAAGACCGCAAAAGGTTGTTGCCAATCGGTCGAAAAACCGGGCCAAACGTCCGTTTCAAGGTGAATCGCCTGTGGTTTTCTATCGCGAAAGAAACGCATGGAATCATAATCCAACAATTCAAAACCGCCACCCGCTTGACGATAACTTGACAAAAAATTGCCCAAAGTCTCGGGACGAATGCCATGAACCGTAATCGAACCATCAACCGCCGCCGCCATCGAAGCCCACGATGCGGTTTCGATGCGGTCGCCCAAAATATTCATCGTGCAACCTTTCAATTCCTTGACACCTTCCACTCGAAATTGTCTGCCCGAATCAGTAAAAATGACCGCACCCATAGCCCGCAACATCGTTACCAATTCAGATATTTCAGGTTCAATTGCCACATTTTCAATAACCGACGTGCCTTCCGACAAGGCAGCGAGGAACAAACATGTTTCAGTTGCCCCTACTGATGGAAATTTTAAATGGAAATGCGCACCTTTCAAACGGCGTGTTTTCTGTGCAATATACCCCTCAGTACCTTCTATGATTTTTGCACCAAAATCCTGAATCGCATCGAGGTGAAAATCTACGCCCCGCGCACCAATGATGCAGCCACCGAGCATCGGCACCGTCACCTCATCAAATTTGTGCAATAATGCACCAATCATCAGAATCGGCATTCGATTCGCGCCCGAATGTGGTTGACGGACATGTGCATCAGATGCCGTTGTCGGGTCAATGGTCATTATTTTCGCTTCTTTGTCCCAATGAATTGTTACACCGAGCGAACGAAGCATATCGGCGGTTATTTCGACATCGCCAATGGGCGGCACATTCGTTAAAGTGGTTGGAGAAGAGCCAAGCAAAGTGGCAATCATGGCTTTTGTAGCGAAATTTTTCGCACCATAACACGTAATTTCGCCGTGCAACGGATTACCTCCGACGATTTTATAAGCAGAATTTGACATGAAAAGGGTTTGTAGTTTATTAAAAATTGAAGCGTAAAAGTAGGATTTTTGACGTTGTAAGCGTTTTTTTTTAGCCGCTTATTAAAATGCAAATGCTAATTGTTGCTCTTGTTTTTTAACTTTTCCCATTTCCAAATCCCTCATATAATCTTTTATACATTGAGCAACATGAGTAGCAAGGTTAACAGGCACAGCATTACCTATCATTTGTTCAAGGTCAGTTTTAGTGCCAAACCATTGAAAATCCTTTGGAAATGTTTGAATATAGGCTCTTTCAATCGTCGTTAACGGACGAACATTATTATCAGTGGGTTTACAAACATCGCCTTCATGCGGGACATAACCCTTTGGAATAGGGCGATTAACACCTCGAATCGTCGGGCTTGGTTCATAAATACTAAATACTCCTCGCCGTGCATAACTGCGCGGATGCCGATAATAACATTCAATGCCCAATGAGTGACCCAAATAATCAAACACTGTCATGGACTGTTTACTTTGAGTTTTTAATAAATACTTATCAAAAAAATTATCCTCTGAATGTAAATGTCCAACAAGAAAGAATCGCTTACGAGCTTGCGGAACACCATAATAACTGGCATCTAAAACTTGTGAACTTAAACCATAGCCACAAGATTTAAAAATAGCAATCGCATCTTTTAGCTTATTTGTTTTTTGAATACGTTCAACATTTTCCATAACAAACCATTCTGGTTCAATCTCTTTTACAATGTATGCGAAAGAAATTGTTAAATCACCTTTTCCATTATTTTCATCTCTTTTTCCGGCACTTGAAAAGTCTTGACATGGCGGACCACCAATGATACAATCTGGTTCAAAGTTTTTAAATATTTGATAATCAATATCTTGCGAAAGGTCTATCTCAAAAATTGGATGCCCGTTGAAATTGGCACGGTAAACAGAAATCGAGGGTTTCCAATTGTCAACAGCAGCGACAATTTCAAAACTTACATTTTGAAATCCTAATGACATTCCGCCACAACCTGAAAATAAATCTATAACTCTCACGATGCAAAGTTAATAATTAGATGTAAAAGTCAATATGAACAGCAATATGAATATTGAATCTTTTTTTGTTTTAAAAATCTATTTTATTAAAATATTTTGTTTTAAAATTGTTTTTTATTTAACTTTGCGACTAAATAAAATTGGTTTCATGACTGAAAGGCAATTATTAACAGATAGGTTTATTAAACTATTCATGCAATTCAGCGAGAATGGTGATTTTCCTTATGGACTAATTGCAAAAATTTTAGATATTAGTATTAAAACTGTAAAAAGGTATGAACAAAAAGTTGATTTTATTACTTACGGCGATGCTTATTTACTATGTCAAAAACTCGATTGGTCAACTAACTATATGTTTCAAGATATAACCAATTGGGAAGTGAAAGTTGCTGAAGAATTAGAGATTGGTTTCGATTCTAATATTCCTGCAAAAGCTGGTCATTCAACTAATAATCAATTTTTCAATGGCATAAACTTAAATTCGGAAGTTGCAAAGGATATAGTTAGGCATCAAGTTGATGGAGATTCAATGTTTACAGACTCTAATGGTGTCGAAGATGGAGATAAAATCGAATCAGTAAGAATCTTTGATAAACATGAAATTAAGGAAGGCAAAATTTATGTCATAGAGACAGAAGATGGAAGTAGAGTAAAGAAATTGGATTTTTATAAAAACGAAAACAATGAAGTCATTGGATTTTATTTACATTCAACTTTATCTGATATTTTTAAAACTGAATTAGTCATTTGTGATGAAAATAACAAAATCTATGAAGTAACTGATACCGTCAAAGAGTCAAAAAGGAAAAAGCTAAAAAATCTTGTAGTTAATGACAAATTTGAGCAGGTACTTGACGTTTTGATAAAAGCATTTGAAGATAAGGATAAAGATGATTTTAATAACTTATTGAGCCTTAAAATGCAATTCATAAAACTCCAAAACGATTTACATTACAATGGTATTACACAAAAACACGCGAGCCGAGAACAAAATAGAATTTGTAAGGCATTGTTATATTTCATTGATAAAATTGACAAAATGCACCTCTCTCGAATAGACATATAAAAGGAATAAACTATTAGAATTCAATTAATTAGCCAAAATAGAGCCAAAAGCATCACTATAAAGAGGGGGTGCTTTTGACTCTAAGACATATATCGTGTTGATGATACTACTCTATTTTACCTTTGAATTCGCAACCTCACCAATTTCTACCGACAATCTCTCCGCCTCTTCCTTCGCATTTTTCCACCAATTATAAGACCATATAGACAAAACAGCGATATTCATACGCTCTAAATCCTGCAACATACGGCGTTCCCAATCCGCATTGAAATAAGTCGTTTCTGTACTCAACCGACCATCAATACGCACGACGATGGCTTTATCAACATCATTTTCAGGCAAAATAACAAATGGAAACGTTTGATTTTCAATCATAAAATTCGTTTTCAAACGCTTTGCATCAACAAACTCCGATAAAACGGCTATGACCTCATTGACAAAAAAAGATGTCTTTTTTGATTTTGGTTGGCTATACAATGACCGCAACTGGCTAAAAATCGCTTCATACTGAGGGGTCTTACCTTCTGCTAAATTTTCGGCAAGGAGTATCAAATTGGACATCAAAAAAGGCATTTCAAAATCACGACTTGTTGCTGACTGTACCAAAATCTCGCGTGGAATCGAGTTGACCCAAAAGAGTTTTTGCGTAAAACAATTCAATAACTGCCTAAATTCTCGTTTTGGGAAACCCATTTTATCAAAATCGGGAAACGTACCACTAACTACTAAAATATCAAATTGCAAACCCGCCAATTCGTCAATATTCAAAATTGTCAAGCCATTACTTTGCAAACGTTCAATTTTTTCCCAACCCCACAGCGTTTTTTGAACGATATTGAGCAAAGTCATATTCAAAGTATTGCGTTGCTGTTTGGTCATTGTTACAATCGCAATACGTGGATAAGTATTGAACGGTGTTGCCGAAATTTCTTTCAATAACTCGACAATTTCAGTTATTTCCGCTTCATTCACCCTTGTTTTTTCCGAAAAATTGCTTTTAACATAACGGACATCCACACTTTGTGCTGCCGCCGCTTGACGGAAAGGAATATCTAAATTGGGGTAAAAAACAGACTGATTGACGCGTCGTGTTGTTTCGCTCAAAGAGCGATGCAAGTAGTTGAGATGCACGACTGCCGCATCTTTTTCTTTCAATTTAGCGACAAACGAATGAGGTATAGACGCATCTTCTGTCATTACAACTGCCCCCTCAGTATTCCGAAGAATGGGTACAACTTGTTCTGCATCAATATTTTGTGCATTGTCAAAAATAACCAAATCAAACTCTTTACCGTCGCCTTCAATAATTTGAGTAGCAACTTGTGGCGTTACTAAAAGCGCAGGATAAACCTCCGTTAGTGTATCAATTGAACCCCTCAGTATGTCCTTTAAGTATTTGGTTTTGGCTAATTTCAGATTTTTAGAACTGAAAAACAATTGCCAATCATCAGGATTTTTCTGCTTCATTTCTTTGATAGCAATCTTTTTTCTATCGTTCCACATCGAAGCAATTTGAGCAGGTATGAGGATACGCAAACGGTCTTCTACTTCGTTCATATCATTCATCAAAGCATCATTTCCAAGTGTATCTGATTGATAATGAACCAATAAAGCATTGTGAAAATACCAACTATCGAATGCAGCCGTCCAATCTATAGGTTTCACTTTTGTCAAAGCTGCTATCAAACGATGCCCATTGTCGGGCAAAGTAATCCAAAACCGTTGCCACGCATAAAAAGTATCGAAATCACGCATATTGAGCCGCGTTTCTTCGAGTTTTTCAATCGTTTCTTCTACAAAAAGCATCCGTTTGGGTAATGTCAACATCTTATGCCCAAGCGATTCTGAATAAATATCCGTCTCATTGATTTCAATCAAAAGATTATCAAGATCGGTTTCAAGTTGTAAAATTTCTGCTGCAAGTGGTTTATCGAAATACTGAGCTGTTTTTGAGTTCAAACGTTGCAATTCCTCTTGTACATTGTTCGGCAAAGCCTTACGCCACCCCCTCAGTAAAGACTCGAAAGTATCGAGGTTGATTTTAAGTCTTTCAAAATCCTTTCGTTCCGAACCTTTCAAAAACTCATGCGTAAAGTGCCTACGAGAGTTGTATGTTTCAACCAATTCATCATAACGATTAAAAACTTCATCTTTAGCGGACAAAATATTTTTTGACCTATCACTAAAAAGAGAACTGGCATATAAACTACTGACCCTGAATATATTAGAGCTTTTAAAAGCTTCGCCATATTGAAATTCATAATCTGAATATGCTTCTTTTAGATTTCGCAATTGGCTACGTTGCTCGACATAATAAGCCTCATAATGGTTCATCAATTTTTGAGCGTAAGCGTCATAAACAGCAATATGACGATGGTGCAAGGCTTTAAATTTTTCGATAAAAAGGTTTAATTTATCAATCAATTCAATGCGGCTCGTCTCACTTTTTTCATCCGTAAACACAACTGGGTGCAAATTACTGAGGGGGTGCTTCAAGGTGTTC
>JAYTUR010000978.1:0-3308 GCA_043744475.1 Saprospiraceae bacterium
GCATACAACATAACCCCAAGCAAAAAGATGATAAAGGTGCGTCGTCCTATTTTTTTAAGTGAATCAGATGTTAAGACATGATTCGTTTTTTTGAAAGCAAACCACGCTGAAACACCGACGATAAAAACAAAGGACGGAAAGACCAAATCCGTTGGCGTAAAGCCGTGCCAGTTGGCATGGTTCAGTACATCATAAGACAACGACCCATTGCCAGGGGTGTTGACGATTATCATAAATGCAATGGTCATGCCTCGAAATATATCGAGTGATTGTAAGCGATTTTTCATTGTGTTGCATTATTGGTAAAAATAAGTGATGAAAAATGTTTAATCGTAAAAATTATATTATCAATTGTTTGAAAAGTTTTCTAACGTTTTTTTCGCCATTTTTGATAGTTCAAAAACGCCATGAATCAAAGCGCTAAATCGTGGGTCTTTTGTTAAGCCTTGTTTCCAACGGGCGTAAATCTGTTGCATAATAACAGCATTTTTATACAAACCAAAAATGTAGTAAAAATGAATGTCCGATAAGTCGCGCCCCGTCAACTCGGCGTATTTACCCATCACTTCCTGCCGAGTCAAACAGCCGTTTAGCCATGTGAGATTAAACTTTTTTGAAAAATCAGAATCATCCGCTTCGCACCAGTAGGCGAGAGCCGCCCCCAAATCCATCAAAGGGTCTCCAACGGTTGACATTTCCCAATCTAAAATACCTATGATGTCGGTCTTTTTGGTATGCCAAACGACATTGTCGAACTTGTAATCATTGTGCAAAAAAGTCGGTTTTTGAGGACGTGGCTCAAAAGACAACATCCATTCGGCGACAATATCCATGTTTTTGACCTCATCTGTTTGGCTGTTTTTGTAACGTTTTATCCAACCTTCTACTTGTCTTTTGACATAACCTTCTGGCTTGCCGAGCGTTGCTAATTCTGTTGTTTCGATGTCCAAAGCGTGTAAATTTGCCAAATTTTCTATCAATTTGTTACAAAGCAAAGACATTTGTGTTGGCGTAAAATCGAGTTTAGTCGCATCATTAGCTCGAAGAATAACGCCGTTTAGCCGTTCCATGACATAAAATGGTGCGCCCAAAACGTCTCCAGTCGCTTCCATACTGAGGGGTCTCGGAATCTGTTTAAAATCCGCTTTTTCCAGCAAACTCAATACCCGAAATTCGCGCCCCATGTCATGCCCACTTTTGATATTTGCGCCAAAAGGTGGACGACGCAACACATACTCTTTGCTATTATCAGTTGTTAAAAGATAAGTTAGATTGGAAAAACCGCCTGGGAATTGGGCAATGTCAACGATATTGCCAAAGCCTTGTATGTCTTTTTGTAAATATTCTTGAAGCAAAGAAGCGTCGAGTTCTTCACCTTTTCTAATTTTTGAAGCGCGGTCTGGTTGCATATTCTTTATTTATTTATTGACTATGTGCTATTTCAACGGTCGTGTGCAAAAGGTTAGGGAAATCTTAAAGATTTCCCTAACCTGTGCTTGAGATTGAACATCAAATTCTATGCACTGCTAAAATTGTCAAAGAGCCTTATTTATTATTCCGAACTACTGCTCGGGCTATCGCGATAGTTCAAAGCTGGTTTTCTATCGCCCAATAATGGTACATATTTAAAATCTGCGCCTCTGGCGGCTTTCCAATCAGTCGTTGCCTTTTCGATGAGTGATTTATCCATCAAAAGGTCTATACCCATGAGTGTCAATGTTTTAGCAGCGACCATCATGCCTTTTGAACCAATATCTGTTCCACCACAAGCGACGGCTTGCCAACTGTGTGCAGGTGTCCCTGGTATCCATGTCGCTATGCGTAAACCGACCGTAGGTACTGCCCAACTGACATCACCTACGTCTGTAGAGCCGCCACCTGTGCGATAGGATTCGTCTTTATAGGGTTCAATTTTAGCCGCATTGGTTATAGCGGGACGACTTTTGGCGGGAAAAGATTCTTGTAGCTTTTCTCCAAAGGCAACTTCTTCTGGGGTGTATTGAATACCGCCGACTTTTGTCAAATTGTCGTGCATCACTTTTGCCAATACGGGTAGCGCTAAAAGATCATACGCGCCGCCAATAATTTCATATTCTACTTTTGTTTCTGTTCCCATTGCTGCGCCGTTGGCACATTTGACGATGCGGTCAAACAACTCCTTAACGACTTCCCGTTTCGGGTGCCGAGCATAATAATAAACTTCTGCAAAATCGGGAACGACATTGGGTGCTTTGCCCCCGTCAGTAATGACATAATGGATACGGGATTCTTGCGGAATGTGTTCGCGCATCATATTCACCATATTGTCCATTGCTTCAACACCGTCAAGCGCAGAACGACCGCGTTCAGGTGCGCCTGCCGCATGAGCTGATTGACCATAAAATCGGAATTTTGCAGAAATATTAGCCAATGATGACGACGGATTGGCTTCGTTTGTTGAACCTGGATGCCAATGTATGACGACATCAACGCCTTCAAACAATCCTGCACGTACCATATAAACTTTGCCACTGCCGCCCTCTTCAGCAGGTGCACCGTATAGTTTTATCGTACCTTTCATTTTGTTTTTGATCATCGTGTTTTTCAACTCAATTGCCGCCGCTACGGAAGCCGTTCCGAATAAATGATGTCCGCAACCGTGTCCTCCGGCTTTCCCTGCGATACTTTTTTTTACAGGTTCCGCCGTTTGTGCTAATCCGGGTAGTGCATCAAACTCTGCAAGAATGCCTATGACAGGTTTGCCTTCTCCAAAGGTAGCGACAAAGGCAGTTGGTATGCCCGCAACACCGGCTTCGACGCTGAAACCATTGTCTTTCAATGTTTTTTGATGGAGTTTTGAGCTTTCAACTTCTTTATAGCCCAATTCGGCATAGTTCCAAATTTTTAAAGCAATGTCTTTATAATCGGCATATTTGGCATCAATGTTTTTGATGGATTCATTTTTTAAGGCTTCTTTCTGTTGTGCTTTAGCAGGGACAGATATGCCGAAAAGAAAAGGCATCAAGGCACATAAATAGATGTACTGTTTTTTCATTTTAATTAGATTTGATTTTAGACTTAATTTTTTAATTGGGCTAAAAGTAAAAAAGACGTACTGATTTAGCACGTCTTTTTTGATAAAAGTAATTTATTTAGATGAATGAAGCATTTTGGAGATAACCATTCCAAAAATTTTAAACTTTTGGAATGGTATGCGTTTAAAATATACCCCCTCAGTATATTAACGTGAGTTCGGAGATATTACTGGCTTTTTTTCGCTGCGCTCAAAAATCGCCTTTTGAATGGTTTTTAAGGGTTGAGCTTATTTT
>JAYTUR010000979.1:0-12965 GCA_043744475.1 Saprospiraceae bacterium
TCTATCAAAAATAAGCTCAACCCAATAGATTTCTTACTCGTACGCCTTTCGAGCAAAGCGAGAAACAGGGCGTGATTGTATCTCCGAACTCACGTTAAAGTAAAAAGACGCTAAAACACCATAGGTCTTAACGTCTTTTTATTAAAATGCCAAAATTAAAAAATTATACGGCTACGCTAAAATCACGTAAAGCATCATTCAACGACACTTTTTTGTCCGTACTCGGCTTCCGTTTGCCGATGATTAAAGCACAAGCGACTTGATATTTTCCTGCTGGAAATTCTTTTTCATAAGTGCCTGGAATAACGACCGAACCTGCTGGCACACGACCTTTATAAATAACGGGTTCTGAACCTGTTACGTCAATAATATGTGTGGATTGCGTCAATACGACATTCGCCCCCAATACACATTCACGCTCGACACGCACACCTTCAACGACGATGCAACGCGAACCGATAAAGCAGTCATCTTCGATAATCGTCGGGGATGCTTGAACGGGTTCGAGGACACCGCCTAAGCCAACACCACCGCTTAAATGCACATTTTTACCGACCTGTGCGCACGAACCAACCGTTGCCCAAGTATCCACCATCGTACCGCTTCCGACATACGCACCGATGTTCACATAACTCGGCATCATAATAACACCTGACTCAAGGAACGCACCATAACGCGCAATCGCATGAGGCACAACCCGCACGCCTTGCTTCGCAAAATCGCGTTTTAAGTCAATTTTGTCATGAAATTCAAACGGACCAACTTCAATTGTCTGCATTTGTTGAATTGGGAAATAAAGAATAACGCCTTTTTTGACCCAATCATTGACTTTCCAGCCCCCCTCAGTTGCTTCATCCTTCGCAATGACAATAGGTTCAGCAACACGTACTTTTCCTTTATCGAGCAGTTCTATGAGTTCACGAATAGCAGCTTGTGTAGTGGCTTCTTTTAAAAGCGAACGGTCATCCCATGCCGCTTCGATGATACTTTTTAGGTTTTCCATTTTTTTATAAATTGTTGATAATTAATGATTTATTTAATTCAACACATAACTTTCATTCTAAAGAACGTAACCGTCATTGCGAGGAACGAAGCAATGACGGTTGATAATAAGAAATCAAGCTATCAAAAACTGCGATTCTTTAAACGCCTTTAACAAAGTCGCATTTTCTTCGGGCGTACCAACCGTTAAGCGCAAACAACCTTCGCAAAGAACGACATTGTTTCGATTCCGAACCACAATACCATGCGTCAAAAGCCATTGGTACATGGCATTCGGCTGCGGAATTTTGACCAACAGAAAATTCGCATCGCTCGGATACACTTTTTCGACGAAATCATACCCCCTCAGTATAGCCGCCATTTTTTCCCGTTCCGCAAGGATTTCTTTAACGGCTGCGTCTTTTTTAGCTGCTTTATTTTTCAACAAATCAAGTGCCGCCCGTTGCGTCAATTCGTTGATATTATAAGGTGCTTTCACCTTATTCATCAAGTCAATAATCTCTTTTGAGGCGAAAGCCATACCTAAACGCATACCTGCCATGCCCCATGCCTTTGAAAAAGTCTGCATAACAACCAAATTCGGGAATGTTTCCAACCAATCAATGCAACTTTGTTGCGTCGAAAAATCAATATACGCCTCGTCAACAACGACAATGCCGTTAAAAGCATTGAGCAAATTCAACAATTTACTTGGCTCAATATTATTCGCCGTCGGATTGTTTGGGCTGCAAATAAACAGAATTTTTGAGTGTTCATCAGCCCTCCTCCCTATTTCTTCGATGTTCGGCTGAAAATCAGAGGTCAAATTCACCATCCGCACCGCCACATCAGCCGTATCTGCCGACACTTGATACATGCCATAAGTCGGTGGCAACGTAACGATATTGTCCACTCGCGGCTCGCAAAAAATACGAATCAGGACATCAATGACCTCATCAGACCCATTGCCCAAAAAGATATTTTCTGCCTTAACGTCTTTGAGTTTAGCGATTTCATTTTTCACAACCATCGCCAAAGGGTCGGGATAGCGGTTCAATCCATCGTTATTGTATGGATTTTCGTTGGCATCTAAAAAGACCGATGCAGCCCCTTTGAACTCATCGCGCGCCGATGAGTAGGCTTTCATTTTTAAAATATTAGATCGAACTAACTGGTTGATATTCATCTGTTTAATTATTAATGTCTAAACTATCCAATCGAATTGTCACTGCCCTTGCATGTGCTTCCAATTGCTCCGCTTCTGCCATTGCCACTACCGTTTGAGCGATATTTTTGACCCCCTCAGTATCTAAGCGTTGAAAAGTGATTTTTTTCACAAAACTATCCACAGACACACCTGAATACGCCCGTGCATAACCATTTGTCGGCAAAGTGTGATTCGTACCCGAAGCATAATCGCCTACCGATTCAGGCGACCAATGACCGATGAAAACCGAACCGGCATTGATGACTTTTTCGCTCAAAGCATCAGCATTATCGGATTGTAAAATCAAATGTTCGGGCGCATAGTAGTTCGAAATTTGCATCGCTTCCTCCTCATCTTCAACAACAATAGCGATGGAATTTTTCAAAGCCTCTTTAGCTAAATCTGCTCGAGGCAAGTCAATCAATTGAATATCAATGCTTTCCATAACTTCATTGATAAAATTTTCAGAAAACGCTAACAGCACCACTTGGCTATCAATGCCGTGCTCCGCTTGTGATAAAAGGTCAGCCGCTACGAAATCAGGGTTTGCCGTTTCGTCAGCAATGACCAAAACCTCGCTGGGTCCGGCGGGCATATCAATTGCTATCCCCTCAGTATTAATGAGTTGTTTGGCAGCCGTAACGTACTGATTGCCAGGGCCAAAAATTTTCCAAACTTGCGGCACAGGACCCGCGCCATAAGCCATTGCACCAATCGCTTGTACACCACCAAGTTTAAACACTTCCGTAATACCACATGATTTTGCAGCAAAAAGAACAGCTGGGTGTATCTCTTTTTCACTCGTTTTTCGATTTATTACTGAGGGGGGGCTGCATAACACAACTTGTTGGCAACCAGCAATTTGCGCAGGCACACCTAACATCAAAACAGTCGAAAACAAGGGAGCTGTACCACCCGGAATGTATAAACCCACGCGGTCAATACCGACGGATTTTCGCCAACAACGAACACCCGGCATGGTTTCGATAACTTCAATATCGGACACTTGACGTAAGTGAAACTGCTCGATATTTTTTTTGGCGGTTAAAATGGCGGTTTTCAAATCGGCATCTAAACTCTTTTCCGCAGCCAAAAACTCCTCCTCAGAGACTTTTAATTCGTCAAGAATAAGGTAGTCAAACTTTTCGATATACTTTTTGACGGCTACTTCACCATTTTGCTTGATGTCTTTCAATATGGCATTGACTGAACTAAACAATGTCGAATTGTCCATTGTTGGACGCTTCAAAGCCTCTGCATAATCCGATGGATTAAGGTTTTTGTATATTTCCATTTTGAAAATAAATTGGTTGATGTTGGATGAAAATAGTTAATAGAATTTTCAAAAAAATATAACTTATTGATTGCCAAACTTTTGGAAAGTTTTAAACTTTCCAAAAGTTACACGGCAAATGACTTTTTTCAGATAATCATTTTTTCAATCGGAATAACTAAAATGCCTTGCGCACCAGCCTTTTTCAAATCGTCAATAATATCCCAAAATTTTTCTTCATTCAAAACCGAGTGAATCGCTGACCAACCTTCGATAGCCAAAGGCACAACGGTTGGGCTTTTCATGCCCGGCAAGACGCTGACTATGCTTTCGATGGCGGTAATAGGTGCATTCATAATGACATATTTGCTCGATTTTGCCGCCATAACAGATTCCAGACGGAACAAAAGTTTTTTCAAAATAGCTGCCCCCTCAGTATCCAAACCTTTACGGCTCACTAAAACAGCTTCTGATTTCATAATCGTTTCCACTTCTTTCAAACCATTGCTCAAAAGAGTTGAACCAGAGGAAACAATGTCGCAAATGGCATCGGCTAAACCAATGTTGGGTGCAATTTCGACAGAGCCACTGATGACGTGAACTTCTGATGTGATACCATTTGCAGTCAAATAATCATCGAGAATATTTGGGTACGACGTGGCGACTTTTCTATCCTGAAAATACGATAAACCCTTGTATTCCACCGCTTTAGGGACTGCTAAAGATAAACGGCAACGTCCAAAATTAAGCCTCTTGATGATGTCCACTTGCGCACGGCTTTCGACTACGACGTTTTCGCCCAAAATGCCTAAGTCCGCGACACCATCTTCTACATACTGAGGGATATCGTCATCACGCAAATAGAGAATATCCAAAGGAAAATTGGAAGCCGAAGCGACGAGTTGTGCCCGTCCATTTTTGACATCAATACCACACTCTTTCAATAATTCGAGTGAAATTTCAGAGAGCCGACCTGATTTTTGAACAGCTATACGAAGACGTTTCATAATTTATAATTATTTGATAATTAATTTGTTACCTGTAAACCATTCGCATAAACAAAAAAGGCTTACGGTCGGTCAACCGGTAAGCCTTTTTTGTTTATGCGAAATAAAATCGTTTTAAAACAACGGCATCACCTGTCGCCCAAAGGCAAGTTCATAAAGTGATGGTGGTGATGTTTAACAACGAAATTCATTTTTATTCTTTTAAAATTTTCGCAAAGGTAAATGCTTATTTTGTTTTTGAGGTATCATTTTAAGTGTTTTTTTTAAAAAAACGATATTTTGAATAGGTCAAACGCATCAAAATTAATTCGGTTCAAAAAGGACTAACTCCATGATCTAGGGCAAGCGTACTAAAAGACTGGATTACTAACCCCATGCCTTTAGGCTGAGGTCAATAGTAAAAAAAGACTCGACCTTATCCCAAAACCTTTTTATATCTGATGAAAGGGTTTTCCTGTAAAAACAAAAAATCCTTAAATACAAGTCACTCTCTGTTTCTCGCTACGCTCGAAAAGCGTACAAAGGCGTTTTTTTAGAGCGAAGTTCATTTTCAAGAAAAAATCAAAGATTTTCCTTGAAAATGAACTTCGCTCTGATAGATTTTTTTCAACGCACGTCTTTTTTGCGAAGCAAAAAAAAGTGAGTAGCTTATATCCTATTTTATAGTAAAGCCCTTTATCTGGTCAATGGCTAAAGCCCCGTAACATTTATAAGTGTATTTCCCGGTCCTAGTTTGGATTTAATAGTCTATTTGAAAATATTATTTCTTCAAAAAAAAGCGTTAACATTTTTTAACACATCATTAAACTTTGAAGAACACTTTTTGTCTAAATTCTTGAATTTAAGCCCGCCCCCTCAGTCAATTTTTCTGCCTGAGGGAGCGGTTGCACCATATCTTTACATATTTTCTCCATTATATGCCTTTCAAATCCCTTAAGTCGTTTATATTTAAGCCTCATTCAATAGAAAAACTTTATTCTTTAATACAATTTAAACAGAAAACGTCAATGAGCACGACGACAGTACAGGAAAAAACGCGCCGTCCGCGCGTCGTCGCAGGACTGACACCCTACACAGGTACGTTTGGCAAGGAGCAAATCACGCACTTGCTGAAACGAACTATGTTCGGTGCTAAAAATGCAGATATTGATTTTCTTATGGGTAAAACCCTGACCGAAGCGATTAACACCCTACTCACCGAGCCTCCTGCCTTAACAGACGACCAATTGCCACTAAACAACTACAACAGGCGCGATACAGTTAATACCGCTAACGCAGTGGCTGACCCGGGCGTACCTGCTGGAAAAACATGGGTTTATGCCCCAGATGATGGCAATTTGAGTGGACAAAGGCGTAATTCGCTCAAATCATGGTGGGTCGGTAATATGGTCAATCAACCCGTAAGTGTGTTTGAAAAAATGGTTTTGTTTTGGCACAACCACTTTTCAACACAGATGACAGATACATCGCCTTCTTTTTTTTGGAATCATATCGAAGTGTTGCGCAAAAATGCTTTGGGCAATTTCAAGGTTTTTACAAAGGAAATGACGCTTGATGCCAATATGTTGCGTTATCTCAACGGCTATTTGAATAAAAAAACAGCACCTGATGAGAATTATGCTCGGGAGCTGCAAGAGCTTTTCACCTTGGGTAAAGGACCTAATTCACAATATACGGAAGCCGATGTGAAAGCTGCCGCTCGACTTTTGACAGGTTGGTCTTATCCTGCATCTATCGCTGTGACGGTCGGCTCGACAGTTTATAGGACAAGCCAAACGCTAATTTCAAGCAATCCTGATAAATATGGGTACAAAAGAGCATTTTATAGTGCGAATCACGATACAACGAGTAAGCAATTCTCTGCATTTTATGACAATAAAGTGATAAGCAATTCCGCCAATACAGAGGCGGGTGCGTTGAAAGAGATAGACGATTTGTTGGATATGATTTTCGCCAAAGACGAGGTAGCGATGTATATTTGCCGTCGGCTTTATCGCTTTTTTGTTTATTACGATATTGATGCAACCATTGAAGCCGAAGTGATTGCACCGATGGCAACAATATTTCGTCAAACTTACGATATTAAGTCTGTTTTGAAAGCCTTGTTTTCAAGTGAGCATTTTTTTGAAACGGGTCTTAAAGCCTGTTTAATAAAAAGCCCATTAGAAAATATTGTTGGCTTTTTTAGGGAATTTAATATCGCTTTGCCTCCTAATACAGTTGTGCCACGGACTTCAGGCACGATTACTTACGATGAAATACCGTTTTACAGCGGTATGTTGTCCATTGTTAATAATGCAGCAACTCAAGCACAAAATGTAGGCGACCCACCAAACGTATCGGGTTGGCCCGCTTATTATCAACAGCCTATTTTCCATGAGGCGTGGATAAATACCGACACCTTTCCCAAACGATTACAATACACAGACCTACTCATGTCAACAGCAGGGGTAGGAGTCGGTGGAACAAACAAGTTGATTGTTGATTTTGTCAAATTCACTGACCTGTTTGGTACAGATGCGGCAGACCCAAACATTTTAATTGACCGTGTTTTAGAGATTTTATACCGCGTACCGCCCACAGCAGCGATGCGGACGTATTTGAAAATTAATATTTTGTTGGATGGTCAAGTCACTGATTATTATTGGACAGATGCTTGGAATGCCTACAAAGCCAGTCCAACAACGGCTAATTTCAATATCGTCAACACGCGGTTACAGAAATTCTATACGTTCATCGTCCGCAATCCAGAATATCAATTGGCTTAAAAAACGGTCGATTTTTCGCTCTTTTTAGTTATTTTCAAGCAAAATACTGAGGGGGGGTATTAATCGATAAAAAAATAAATCCGAAAATGAAGAGAAGAAATTTCATAAAAAATGCTGCTTCGGGTGTGGTACTCCCGTCGCTTTTTGGTCGGTACAACGTCGAAGCCACAGGTTTATCGCCCTGGTTAGCTGCTTTGACAAATTCGGCAACTGAAACCGACCACGTCCTCGTCATTATTCGTCTAAATGGCGGCAATGATGGCTTGCAAATGGTTATTCCACTTGACCAATACACTAATCTTTCGACGGCGCGCTCGAATATTTTGATCAATGAAGCCCAAGTTCTGAAGCTCAACGGCATCACAGAAACGGGCTTACACCCTGCCATGACGGGCATGCAATCGCTGTTCAATGAAGGAAAAGTGAAAATTATTCAAGGCGTAGGTTATCCGAATCAGAACTTTTCGCATTTCCGTTCCACAGATATATATATGTCTGCCTCGAATGCGAACGAAAGTATCACGTCAGGTTGGATGGGGCGTTATCTTTCAAACGAGTATGCAAACTATCCATCAGGATATCCGAACAACCAAATGCCCGACCCGTTGGCGATTCAAATCAATGAAATGACATTGACGTTTCAAGGTCCTGCGCAAACTATGGGTGTAACGGTTTCTGACCCGACTAAGCCTTACGATTTCCTTGATGACAACGGCAACACTTTGTCTGGAAAGATGGGTAAAGAATTATCCTACCTCCGTTCCATTGCGCAACAAGCGGATAAATACGGAGTGGTTATTAAAACGGCTTATGACAAAGCCGCCAATTTGGTTACTTATCCTAATACAGGCTTAGCAAATCAGCTTAAAATTGTATCAAGGCTCATCAAAGGGGGCTTGAAAACGCGGGTTTATATGGTGACACTCGGTGGATTTGATACGCACTCACTACAAGTTGACCAAACTGACCATGCCATTGGCAATTACGCCAACCTCATGTCGCAACTGTCGGGAGCGATTACAGCTTTCCAACGCGACTGCGAAGCGATGCGTATTCAAGACCGTGTTTTGGGCATGACATTCTCTGAATTTGGTCGTCGTATCAAGTCAAATGCCTCGTTTGGGACTGACCACGGTGCTTCTTATCCGTCATTTGTGTTTGGCACAAGGCTTTTTGGTGGCATGTTGGGTGTTAATCCGACCATTAGCGCAACTGTCGGAACAGGTGATACCGTGCCAATGCAGTACGATTTCCGTTCCATTTATGCGTCCATTTTGGCAGATTGGTTCTGCGTTAATACAACGGATTTGAACAGTATTATGCTTAGAAATTATCAAAAACTGCCTATCGTCAATTCGCCAAGCTGTATCACCGATACGCATGACTTGAATGTGGCGGCTGGCTTGAGACTTATTTCAAACTATCCAAATCCATTCAGTTTTGCGACGACGATTGAGTTTGAAACAAAAGGCGGTTACACTTCCGTTCAGATTTTCGACGTGGAAGGTCAATTAATTGCCACACCTGTTGACGGTCACTATACTGAGGGGAAGTACAAAGTCTATTTCAACGGTGGTCATTTGTCCGCTGGTACGTATTACGCCCGTCTGCAAAACGAAGCAATTTCTCAAGTTCGGACGATTATGAAAGTGATGTAAAGTATTGATAACCATTGAATTGAAAAAAGTCTCATGCTGTTTGGTGTGGGACTTTTTTTCATCTAAAAAGTGCCTCATACAACTCTTCCACCTTACCAACCGTCCGTATTTTTATTTTAAATTTATCGGTATTCAGACCTTTAAGATTGTATTTTGAAATAAAAATCTCTTTAAAACCCAATCTGTCTGCCTCTTGAATTCGCTGTTCAGCACGCGCCACAGCTCGAATTTCACCCGACAAACCCACTTCTCCCGCAAAACACGTACTGTTTGGCACAGCAATATCTTCAAGCGATGAAATAAGTGCGGCAACAATTGCTAAATCAATCGCAGGGTCATCAACCCGCAGACCACCCGCAATATTCAAAAATACATCGTTCATCGCAAAAGGAAAACCGCCGCGTTTTTCTAAAACCGCTAACAGCATACTCAACCGCCGAAGATCGAAACCTGTTGCTGAACGTTGCGGTGTGCCATAAACCGCGCGGCTCACAAGTGCTTGAGTTTCAATGAGTATCGGGCGCACACCTTCAATCGTGGAACACACTGCCGAACCACTTAAATCTTCGTCCTTCTGTGAAATGAGCAATTCCGAAGGGTTTGAAACCTCGCGCAAACCCGATGATTGCATGGCATAAATACCTATTTCATCCGTCGAACCAAAGCGATTTTTCAAGGTTCTTAAAATGCGATACATATAGTTTTGGTCACCTTCAAATTGCAATACTACATCAACTATATGTTCCAACAATTTAGGTCCTGCAATCGCGCCATCTTTTGTGATATGACCAATGATAAAAATAGGAATATTCGTCTCTTTTGCAAACCGTTGGAGTTCTCCTGCCGTCTCTCGCACTTGCGAAATGCTGCCAGGTGTGGAGTCAATATGTGGTGCAGCAAGGGTTTGAATGGAGTCAATAATAATCAGGTCAGGTTCGAGATTTTGGGCGTGTTGAAAGATTTTTGAGGTGCTGATTTCTGTCAAAATATAGCAATCAGATTGCTTTGAAGCCACCCTATCTGCCCGCATTTTTATCTGTTCTTCGCTCTCTTCGCCACTGACATACAATACTTTAGCCGAAACACCTAAGGCAATTTGCAACAAAAGCGTTGATTTCCCAATACCCGGTTGACCACCGATTAAAACCAATGAGCCGCTAACAATGCCGCCGCCCAAAACCCGATTCAGTTCATCATCTGGTGTCAATAACCTATCCGTTTTGCCCGTCTTAATCATACTGAGGGGGGTCGGAACAGGGTCAGCAACCTTCGCGCCTTTCCATATTTTTTTGCGCTCTTCGCGGGGCGTTTCTTTTTGAATAACCTCCTCCGTATAAGTATTCCACTCCTCACAAGAAGGGCATTTGCCAATCCATTTAGGCGATATAGCCCCGCAAGTGGTGCAAGCGAATATTTTTTTTATTGTTGCCAAAACGTTTATTTTTTTAAAAATCAACCCAATTTCTCTTTCAAAAAATGCCCCGTAAACGACCCCTCAGTATCTGCTAAACCTTCGGGCGTACCTTGATACACCAAATGCCCACCGTTTTTACCACCTTCCGCGCCTAAATCAATGACCCAATCGGCAGATTTTATGACTTCCATATTGTGTTCAACAACCAAAACTGTATGTCCTTTTTCAACCAAAGCATTCAAAGCATCGAGCAACTTCCGAATGTCGTGAAAGTGCAAACCCGTTGTCGGTTCGTCAAAAATGAAGAAAATATGGTCTTTTGAGTTCTCTTTGCCTAAAAAAGAAGCCAATTTGACCCTTTGTGCTTCACCGCCCGACAGCGTCGAACTCGATTGACCCAACTGCACATAACCCAAACCGACATCGAACAAGGGTTTTATTTTTTGAACAATGCCTTTTTCTTTTTTGAAAAAAGCTAAGGCTTCTTCGATGCTCATTTGCAGCACCTCATATATGTTTTTACCATTGTAAGTCACATCAAGCGTTTCGCCTTTGAATCGCTTGCCGTTGCACTCCTCACATTCCAAATGCACATCGGCGAGGAACTGCATTTCGACCACAATTTCTCCTTCACCTTTACACGTCTCGCAACGCCCCCCCTCAGTATTGAAGGAAAAAATACCTGGTTTGTAGCCCCTTATTTTGGATAATTGTTGTTTTGAAAACACATCCCTAATCTCATCATAAGCCTTCACATACGTCACAGGATTGGAACGCGACGACTTACCAATAGGTGATTGATTTATCATTTCAACAACCGTTATTTTTTTAGTATCGCCTTTCAACTCATCAAAATGCCCCAAAACAACAGCCGCAGAATCGTCAACAGCCCGTTGCAAAGCGGGGTGCAAAATCTGTTTCACCAAAGTCGTTTTGCCCGAACCCGATACGCCTGACACAACAATCAAGGTATTTAAAGGCATTTTGACCGAAATATTCTTCAAATTATGCTGTTTACAACCCGTCATTTCTATCCAATGCGTTGACCGACGACGAAAAGTCGGCGTAGGAATCGTCATTGTACCGTTCATATATTTGGTCGTCAGACTCTCCGTGGCTTCCGTATAAATGTCTTCATAATTGCCTGCAAAAACGACGTGACCCCCATGAATACCCGCTTGTGGCCCCATATCTACAAGGAAATCAGCATTTTTGATGATTTCTTCTTCATGTTCCACCACTACAACGGTGTTGCCCAAATCCCTTAAATTTTTCAAAACCGTCACCAAACGTGTTGTATCTCTGGGATGCAAACCAACGCTCGGTTCGTCCAAAATATACATCGAACTCGTCAAATTGCTGCCCAAAGTCCTCGTCAAGTTTATGCGTTGCGTTTCGCCACCACTCAGCGTCGAACTGACGCGGCTCAAAGTCAAATAACTCAAACCAACATTCATCATAAACTGCAAACGATTTTCAATTTCAAGCAACAAACGCCGTCCAATTAACCTGTCATTTTCTGAAATATCGAGTTTTTGGAAAAATTCAAGCAGTTCATCAATCGGCGTTTCGGTCAATTCAGCGATGTCTGTGCCGTTGATTTTGACGTATTGGGCTTCGGGTCGGATGCGTTTGCCTTCGCAAGTGGGGCAAGTCGTCCGTCCACGATAACGCGCGAGCATGACGCGGTTCTGAATTTTATAGGTTTGTTCTTCAAGCATGGCAAAAAAGGCGTTGATGCCTTGAAAATGCTTGTTGCCTTGCCACAAAACTTGTCGCTCTTTTTTAGATAAATCCTTATAAGCTCGATGAACAGGAAAATCAAACAGATGTGCCGCTTTCAACAAAGCATCGAGCCATTCACCTGATTTTTCACCTTTCCAACAAGCTACTGCCCCTTCAAAAACGGATAATGTCTTGTCAGGAATGACTTTTTCATCATCAATGCCAATCACTTTGCCATAACCTTCACACGTTGGACAAGCCCCCAAAGAGTTATTATAATTGAATAATTGCGGCGTTGGCTCAATAAAAATCATCTCATCGAGTTCAAAACGATTGTTAAAACCTTGCGTTTTATCCCCATCATTTGACAATATTTGAACAATTGCCTCACCTTCCGATTCATAAAAAGCGGTTTGCACAGAGTCACTCATGCGTTTGGTGTTTTCTTCATCATCGTGTTTGACAATAAAACGGTCAATTAAAATCCGAATATCTGCCTCTTTAAAAGTAGTCAATGGTTGTTTCAGTTCCTCATTTTTAATTTTTAATTCCTCATTTTCACCCCCCCTCAGTATATCATCAATTTGCGCTAAATTTCCATTCGACCAAACGCGTGTGTAACCTTTTTGCATTAACAGATTCAGTTCAGCTTCGAGCGTTCGGTCGTCGTATTTTGTCGGTATCGGAATGAACAATTGCACACGTTCTCCTTCGTTTTGCTTCAAAATAAAGTCAATAACATCCGAAACTTGATGTTTTTTAACAACTTCCCCTGAAACGGGTGAAATAGTTTGACCAATGCGGGCATATAAAAGGCGTAAGAAATCATACACTTCGGTCATCGAACCAACGGTTGAGCGGTTGTTGCCCGTCGTCGTTTTTTGTTCAATCGCAATGGCAGGGCAGACACCTTTTATGTAGTCCACATCGGG
>JAYTUR010000980.1:0-3289 GCA_043744475.1 Saprospiraceae bacterium
GAGATAAAAATACGCCAATGTATTGTAGATATAGACACTTTGGGGCATGATGGCACGCGACTTTTGAAAAGACTTTTCCAATATTTTGGGGTCTTCCAATTGGCATTGGTTTGCCAAATATGCGGCATTGCACAGCATCAAACCCATCACTTGCCTTTTATCAAAATAGGCACTATTCAAATGTTTTTCCTTGCGTTCGGCTTCTTTTGCCACCGCAAAAGCCTGTTTTGCAAGGGTATCAATAGCCGTCAACTTGTTGTAACCATAACCATCATAGTAGCCTGCTTTTGTCATCAAAATACTCACTTCCATCGCATATCCTGCAATATCATCTGGAAAACGCTTGTGCAACTCCCTTGCTTTATCGAGTGCGTCATTGAAAAGCTCTTTTTGTTGCAGCGTTATGGCTTTTGTTAAATAAAAATTTGCCCAATTCGAGAGGGTTTGAATATGCGCTTTGTCTGTCACATCGGGCATATTGTTTTGCTTGAAATCCAATTCTGCTAACAACGATTCCGCCGCATCAAATTGCCCTTTCTGGATGAGATAATTGGCTAAATACTGAGGGGTCGTTTGACGTGTCAACAACAAAGCGGCTTTGTAAAACAGGGAATCTAAAGGCGTTGTGTTGGAAATAGATACAGATTTTAGCGGTTCATCGGGCAGTTGGATAAACATTGTGATTTGATTGTCCATATTGACGACATGGCCTGTAATCACTTTATCTTCGTAGCCAAACAACGTTTTACCTGCTTCAAAAAGGCCTTTAATGTCATAATCTTTTCTTTCTGTACCGTCGGCAATCCGTAATTGGCTCTTCAAACGCGCTTTATCATTTTGACGACACGCACTAATGCGGCTCGTGCTGCTGTCTTTGGGGTACATGATTTGCAACATTTCAGACATCACTTTTGCCACAACGGTCTCGCCTTTATAGCCCATTTGTTCCATTTGAGGTGGCACAGAGAAGGCTTTTATGATATACGAATCATCATTTTCCGTAAAACTATTGAATCGCCAAGCCACCCAAATAATCAAAATAGCAATGCTCGTACGCCAAGCCAACAACAATATGTTATTTGATTTTTTCGCCATCTTATCAAAAGATGTGGCTTGATACCATGTCGTGAAGCTGTCAAAAAGCGCGCGTAGTTTATTCATCTCTAAGAGGTTTGTTTTATTTTAGGGCTAAAATTAGGTTAATATTATGGAGTTTTGTCTGGTGAAGGGTAAATTTACCCTTTAGTATTTTAGGATAACATGAGTTCAGAGATATTACTCACTTTTTCTCCAACCCATTTTGCGAAAAAAAAAGCCGCAGATACTATAATCGTTTCAGTACCTGCGGCTTCACAAAAATATGATTAGTGCCAAGAACAAATGCGCACATGATGTGCCAGTGCCCTCAAAAGACGGCACATCATGTGAACCGACTAATTGGCTTTTGCTAATTCGAGATTTCTTTCTGCAACTGTTTTTTCCAAAGTTGATTTCGCCGCATTGGGCGTAGGTTTGCGATATTCGGGCGAATCCTTTACCGCTTGTTTGCATATCGCATTCTTGGAATCTTTAAACATTTTTTGAGCGTCTAAACTGTAACGCAACACATCTTTTGACAAAATATCATAAGGTGTATCCAAAACAGAACCAATCAAATTATGACCGTTGTAAGCCACCACAAACTTGCCAAACAAGGATGCTTTGACGATAAAATCGGCTGTGTTGAACTCGCCTGTAACAACTTTAGGTGATTGTTTCACAGAACCCGCCCAATAAGTGCCAAAAGATTGATTTTTTTCACCCAAAAAAGCTTCTCCTTCTGTTTCTTTAAAAACATTCAAACCCGCTTCGAGGTACAAAGCGTTCAATTTTTCTTGCGTTTCTTTAATTTCGTCCCAAATGGTTTCTCTGGGCGCAGATGTGATTTGACGACTCATGTGCGTTGATTTTTTATTGATTATTTAATTTTTTTTAAACACGTAAATAACTTCTAAGCAGTTATTTACGTGAAAAAATTACAACTAAAATTGTGCCAATAATTCAATTTTTTATTATTCGTATTATTTATCTCTGAATCGCTGTGACGGTTCACAAATCGCTGTGACGATTCACGAATCGCTGTGACGATTCATTGAAAGGATAGATTTTTTTTAAAATTAAAAAAGACTATTCATTTTTATTAAGGCTTAAATCGAAGCAAAACGATGTTTCTCTTAAAAAGCCGCCGACATGTTTGGGAAATTATAAAAACGCCCTGAATGTATGTCCATTTTCCGCACGTAGTGGCGACCCTTGCGGTCGCCCTATCTTGTGAGCAACCGCAAGGGTAATGGCGACCGTAAGGGTCGCCCTTACTTTGTAAATAAAACTATCGGTTTTTATAATCAATGCGAATTAAGAGTCAAAATACTATCTAAAATGCCGTAGGCATGGCATTATGGTAGAAAATCAAAAAAAAATGAATGTCAATAATGCCGTAGGCATGACATTTTAATTATATAATGCCGTGCCTACGGCACTTTGAAACCTTTTTTGATGCGTTTTTATACCATAATGTCATGCCTAACAGCATTTTAACTCTTAATTCGAATAATCAATTATACCCCCCTCAGTATTTTTAGACCCATTTCTTAAAAAAGTTATCTTTGTTTTTTGAATCGGGATAATAGGAATGGTTTTAGGATGTCTTAGGATGTGGCACATTCTGTCACAATCCTAAGACATCCTAAAACCATCCATAATATCCTAATTCCTTTTCTCTCACCTAATTGAACTTTGTATTATGTTTGGCTTTTTTAAGAAGAAAGATAATACCGAAAAGGAAATCTTTTTTGAAAAATATAAAGACTGTGCAAAAGCGGCTGTCTTAAAAGAAATATGGACAGCCAAAGAAACGAAAGCAACGAAACTCGATATTGGAGGCAGCAAAATAAGCAATTTAACACCGTTATCGGCGTTGCCACACTTGCAATTCCTTGCCGTTGCTAATACCCAAGTGAGCGATTTAACGCCGTTATCGGCGTTGTCAAAGTTGCAATCCCTTGCCGTTCACAATACCCAAGTAAGCGATTTAACGCCGTTGGCAGCGTTGTCAAAGTTGCAATCCCTTTACTTTAACAATACCCAAGTGAGCGATTTAACGCCATTGGCAGCGTTGCCACAGTTGCAAATTCTTTACGTTTCCGATACCCAAGTGAGCGATTTAACGCCGTTGTCGGCGTTGACGCAGTTGCGATACCTTTCCGTTTCCGATACCCAAGTGAGCGATTTAACGCCGTTGTCGGCGTTG
>JAYTUR010000981.1:0-3282 GCA_043744475.1 Saprospiraceae bacterium
AATTTTTCAATCAAAAATAAGCTCAACCCAATAGATTTCTTACTCGTACGCCTTTCGAGCGAAGCGAGAAACAGGGCGTGATTGTATCTCCGAACTCTCGTTAAAATAAAAAAAATGCTTTCCGATAGAACCCGAAAAGCATTTTTTTAGTATAAATTGTTCATTATCAACGGATAAGCGTCACATCACCTTTAAACAACACATCTTCTCCATCAATAAATTCGATGAGGAACAGATAGACATACACCCCAGCCGATACATCTTTACTGTTAAAAGTCCCGTTCCAACCTATGCGGTCGCCACCCAATGGTAAATTTTGACCCTCATAAAGCAAGCCACCCCAACGGTCAAATATTTTCATGGTTTTGATACGCACTGCCGACACATTGCCATAAGCAATAAAAAAGTCATTCACGCCATCACTGTTTGGCGAAAAAGTATTGGGAATATAAATCGGACGGCGTTTCAAAACCCTAACTAATACCTCATCAAAAGCCGTACAATTCGTCGAGTCCTTGACCGAAACGCGATATGTGGTCGTAGTGAAAGGTGTAACTGTTACCGTTGGACAATTTTTACAATTAAGCGTCGTGTCTTGCGGTGTCCAAATATAACTCACCGACTTCGAAGTTGGCACAACAACAGCGCGTAAAGTTACCGAATAACCCAAATCTATCTCCAAATCCTCCCCTGCATTGACCATTAACTGAGGGGGTTGTGGGACAGTGACATCATAGGTCGTTTTGCAACCCGTCAAGTCTCGCACAACAACACTGTATTTTTTAGCTGGAATTTTCAAAAATGACGAATCACTCTGAAAACGCACACCATCAATGGAATACCGATAAGGCGGCGTTCCCCCACCACCACGCACCACAAGTTCGCCTGTCGAATCACCATAACACACTGCTGGTTTGATACGTGTGGCGGTCAAAAGGATTTGTGGCGGTTCATCTATCCGTACACTTGTGGTTGTCATACAGTCATTTTTGTCAAAAACGGTCACATTAAAGTTACCTTTTCGCAAATTTATGACTGTATCACCCAGTGCACCCGTACTCCAATTGATGCGATAATTACCTACGCCACCAGCAGGTTTGGCTATGGCTTTGCCATTGGTCAAGCCATAACACGATATATTAATGGTGTCCACACTCACTTCAAGTTTTGGTGGCGCGACGACATCAAAGGTAAACGTCCCTTTGCAATTATTGGCATCTCTGATATTTACCATCACTTGTCCTTGACCGAGTGCCGACAGTGTATTATCCAGCGTCCATGGTCGTCCGTTGTAGCTGTATTCGTAAGGCGCACGACCTGTTGCGGGTCGAAGCGTAACTTGTCCATTTTGAAAACCAAAGCAAGTAGGAGGTTTGACGGCTTGCAAAGCTGTGTCGAGCATAATTTCCAATGGACTGACACGGAAAACAAAAGTGTCAATATACACCCGAGAAGAGTCCGTGATGGCGACTCGATATGTGCCTTGCGACAAATTACTGAGGGAGTCCCTTGTCGTAAAACCTGTATTTTCCCAATTGTATAAAATCGGCGGACGACCGCAACTTGTCACTTTTAAACGTATCATACCGTCATTGCCTAAGGTACAAGTCGGTTGCCGTACTAGGCTATCGTATTTGAAACCTTCGACAAAAACAGAATCCAAAATGGTCGTCACTTGACAACCTCTATCGGTTGTGACCGTCAAAACAACCGCTTTCCAACCTGGGCTTTTATAAAAAACCTTGAAAGGACCAACACCCGTAGCGGTATCAACTGAAGCGTCTTTACCAAAACGCCATTGCCGTTTGGCAATTTGACCTGCTGAAAAAGTTGAAGCATCGGTGTAGTTAATGTCTTCACCAAGGCAGAGTTTTTTAGAAGATTTGCTGAAATTGATTTTGGCTTCTGGACCGACAAACGTGCCTGTACCCCCAAATTCGATGTTGAAACCATTACCCGTACTCGTAAAATTATTAATCGCCAAAACATAGCTCTTCCCAGCAACCATGTCCAAAGGTTTTACAAAGCCATTTTGCCCGGGACCACAACCCGAAGGCTCTGAAATATCTGTTTCGCCGTCCCGCAAGCCTGTTGGTCCATGAATTTTACAGACACCGGGCGTTTCACCCGTAGCCATACATCGGACAATGGTTCGACTGTTACAATCCTGAATGCCGTTGTACATTTCATAGACAATAAAATCAATATCGTCATCTAAGAAAGTCGGCGTAATCGTAAAGGTTAAAGTGCCGCTTTGTAAGCAAGTCCATTTGAACCATGTTGAGTTGGTTTCGACATTTGATTGCGGAACACCGTTTGAAAAACATGAAGCACCATCCATTTCCCGAGGATTTGAACCCGCACCTGTTACACTCTGAACGGCAAAGGGTGATTTGTCGCAAAGCGAAGCACTCGTTGGACAATCAGAAGAAATATTAGAAGGTGGGTTGTAGTTATTGATACACAAACGGAATGACCCTGTTGCGGCATTTGCACCTTGAACACGAATATAATAGACACTACCCGGGAAAAGCCCACCCATGTACAGCTCAATCGTATTGCCTCCCGTTAGATCTCGCGTACACCTAATCTCTGACTTATCATCGCAACTATTGCCATAGTATAAAGCAACTTCTGGACGACGCAACGTACCGCCTGGAGCCGTAGGCGTTGCACCAATTATCGTTATCCTTACGTCGGTTGCAATTGCCGTAAATTTAAACCATACATCAGCCCCATTGGGCGTAAAACAAGATACACTCGCTACAGTGGACGGCGTAGCCCCGACATTTGTATAAGCCCGGTCGGCAGAACATTGGATACCGCGTACGTTTGGCAAGTTGATTGCCCCTTCGCATTCATTATTCGCAGGTACTTGAGCAAATAAAAAGCCCCCCCTCAGTATCAAGCATATTAAAAGAAAAAAACGGATGTGAAAATTTTTCATAGCGTCAAATACGGTTTGCTATTGTGTTGTGATAAAAAAGAAGCTATCGTTCATATATAAAAGCGTTTGAAAAATAACGGTCTAAATGTAGAAAAATTACAAATAACGACCTCGTATTTCACAAATCATTAACGCCTGTTGGTTATTCGGAATTCGGAATTCGTTACTCGTTAGCCGTTATTCAGAAGTCGGAAGCACAAATAACGCGTAACGAATAACGAATAACCAGTAGTGAATAACGATATTGCAGCCAATTTTAAAAACTAATCTTTTGACAATGATAAAACAGATTCCAAACGCCCTAACACTCCTTAATGTTTTTTGCGGCTCGTGCG
>JAYTUR010000982.1:0-3273 GCA_043744475.1 Saprospiraceae bacterium
ATTAAATCAAACTGATTCATATTGCAAATTGGTTGTTAAATTATTGGAAATCAAATACTTAGCTAAGTACCTATTAATGCGCCGCAAAGGTAAAAAAAAGAATGGAAAATGGATAGCGGATAATGGATTGTTGATAATGGATAACGAGTAACTATTTGATTATGAACTCAACACGTCTATTTTGCGCATGACCATCGTTTGTATTATCCGTTGTGAGTGGACGCATATCACCATAACCTTTCCATGACAGGCGGTCACTTTTTATGCCTTTTTTTATCAAATAATCAACAACTCCACTGGCGCGTTCTTCCGACAATTTAAGGTTGAGTTTTGAGTCGCCTACGTTGTCGGTATGCCCTTCCACGACGACTTTTTTGTTTGGAAAACGTTTCAACATTCTTACTAAATTGTCCAATTCTTCATAAGATTGAGGCAGCATAATCGGTTTACTTTTTTCAAAAAGGACGAGTTTGGGTATATATTTCGTCGCAGTATCTAAATTTACTGAGGGGGTACTTTTAGCTTGTAAAATAGCTTTTTCCGATGTTATTTTTGGCTTTATAGCAACAGTCGGCTTTTTTGATGGTGGCGCAACTGCCTGAACAACAGGCATTTGCGAAAAATACTGACCACCTATTGGTTTATAATTATGCCCAAAATATTTTGCTTTATTGTCTGGTGTTTCCCATAAAAGATGAATTTCACCTTCACGCGTACCATTAAAATATTCAACTTTCACATCATATTTCTTACCCGCATCTAAGGCTACGACACCTGAAAAATCTTCCGAATCATGCAAGCCCCAAGCATCTAACACCTTGATATTGCCGACCCAAAATCGAATCCCATCATCAACCTTTGCTGAAAACGTATAAGTCCCCGAAACAGGCACTTGTATTCGTCCTGTCCACCGAATCGAATATAGATTTGGATTCATACCATTGGCAGGAGCAGTATTGATACGCCAATCGAAATCAACTTGTGGGTCAATGCGAGCCATAACCAACTGATTGAAGTCTTTTCCGTTATAATATTCTCCTTTTAGTCCCTGTTGTGCATGCAGAACGCTTAGAAAATGGAGTAAGAAAAGGTTCAAAAATAGGCATAGCTTTTTCATAATGACATCGTTTTTTTATCATAAAAGTAAGGTCTAAGGGTTACAACGACCTCTTTTCTTCGACTTTTTATGGTTTATAAACGACGAGTTAATGCTATAATTGGTTTTGACGACTGATTGGACGGATACATTGTCATTGCTTCGTTCGTCGCAATGACAATGTATCCGTCCAATCAGTCGTCAAAAAATCAAAAATGAAAATACACAGCAACCATGCCCCAAAGCCACCACAAAACCTTGAAAACAAGAAGCAGAAAACCTATCAAAATCGCTAAAAACAGTATCAAAACAATGAAAAAACTGCGTTTAGCAGTCGGTGGATTGGGATTTTCGACATAATATTCTTTCAATAAATCAACATTTCGGCGATTCGCTTTATAGTGTAAGTCAAACAAATCACCCACAATTGGGATAGAACCAACCATTGCATCCAGCGTAATATTACCCAACATTTTCAACAACATACCTACGCATATGCCACGCCGCATCATAGAGAAAACCAATATTGAAGATATGCCAAAACTCAACCAATCACCTACCGTTGGTATCAGACCAATGAGAAAATCAACGCCAAATCGAACCTGTGTGAAGGGAATCCGAAATTGATTGTCGAGCAACGACGATATTTTATCAATCCAAACAAATTCGGGTTGTGGTGATGTAATTGATTGATTTTGAATGGTTTTTGCTTGATTTTCCATATTTATTAACTATTCTAATTATTCATTAATTGACCACAGATGTAAAAAGAAAAATCAGTGAATATCAGTCGTATCAGTCCCATCATTGGTCTATTCCATTTTTTTCATAAATTCAAAATTGCCTTTTAAATACTGAAAAAAACATAGCGACAAAAAGCGTCAAAGTAAACATTAAGCCCATTTGTAGCGAAAAAGCATCCGCTAAAAAACCAATGATGGGCGGACCAATAAAAAAACCGGCGTATCCGATTGTCGTTGCCATAGCTATGCCCACGCTCGGCGAGACCCCCTCAGTATTTCCCGCCGTGGAATATACGATGGGCACAACATTCGCTAAACCTAAGCCAACACTGAAAAAACCAACTAAAACGATATAGGCATTCGGCAGTGTCAAAGCCAAAGAAAGCCCTAAAAACGACAATAAACTACTATAAATCAACACTTTACGTTTACCCATTTTGGCAATAAAATAATCGCCAAAAATGCGCCCAACTGTCATAGCTGTTGCAAAAGACCCAAATGCCAAGGCTGAAAACGCCTCGCTCATACCAATCGTTTTGTTCATATAAATGGCGGACCAATCTGCCATCGAGCCTTCGCCCGTCATCGCACAAAAGGCGATAATACCCAACGGCAATATCGCTTTTGTAGGCAAGTGGAACGTATGCCCACCCTCAGTATTTGCACTGTTTAAGACTTCATCTTTGACTAAATGTTGCGTTGCCCAGGCGATTAAGACCGCACATAAAGCACTGATAATACACAAATGGGTCAAAAGAGGTACATTTAATTTTGCAAACAAAGCACCTGCACCTGCGCCCAAAGACATACCAATGCTGAAAACAGCATGAAAAGACGACATAATGGACTTGCCATACATGCGTTCGACGTAAACAGCTTGTCCATTTATCGAAACATCTAATGCACCGTTGTTCAAACCTAAAAAGAAAAATAGTACACCAATGAACCAGATATTTGAAAAAAGTGGAATCATGGGTGCAAACAGACAAAAACCCCAAGCCGTTACCATCGTCAATCTGTGGCTGCCAAACACAACCGTCAACCACCCCGCAAAAGGCATCGCAACAATCGCCCCTGCTGCCCAACACAATAAAAGAGTGCCAAGTGTGGCGTTTGAGACATCGTATAAACGTTGTAATTCTGGCAATCGAGCGACCCAATTGGCATAAAGAAATCCAACAAAAAAGAAAAATGAAGAAATAGATAAACGATTGATTTTCATATATTTGAATAAATAATCGGCATAAACATTTGCGTCAAAAAATATTTCCGTTTGTTCCCATTGTGATTGGGAATGCAAAGATGAGAAAAAAAATGAGCTAGCAAAGTGGACACAACGTTTAGGAAACTTTAAAAGTTTGTTGTGCGAACTAAACTTAGGTAATTCAAACGTCTTAAAGTTACGTGTATTTATTAGTTCTTTGACATCACTGT
>JAYTUR010000983.1:0-3271 GCA_043744475.1 Saprospiraceae bacterium
GCAAAGTTCGCTTTTCAACATCACTAAAATATCACAATGGTTTGAAAATGTTAAAATCTATTTCTTCGCATAAAAAGCAGCCGTCTGTTTAACCCCCTCAGTATAAGGCGTTGGTTGCCATCCAAATTGCTTTTCAAATTTTGTGGAATCGAAATGATAATTCCCTTCGTATTGATACAACATCTCTTGCATTTCTCTCAAAACGGGGATAAAAATGCCCAAAATACGGTTCATTGTTTTACCCAAAATCATCGCTTTGGGTTTTACGCCATATTCTGCCGCTGCCATTTCAATCAACTCTCGACCTGTTGGGGCAGGATTAGCTGTTGGCAAATGCCAAATCTGGTTCCATGCAGTTGGTGACGAAGCGAGGTCGGCGAGTGCTCTGCCCATATCAGGTGTGTATGTAAAGGAGTGGCGCACGTCATCGCGGATAAAATATTGAGCCGTTTTACCTTTTGCCAAATTTTCAAATACCATAGCCGTCAATATACTGAGGGGTGTTGCTGGTCCATAAAAATCAGCCGCACGTGCGATGATGGCGTTTAGATTTCCTGCTTTTGCTTCGTCCATGAGCTGAGTTGCAATTTTAGCACGGACTTCTCCTTTTTTGCTGCAAGGATTGTAAGGCGTTGATTCTGTCATAATGCCATCAACTTTTCCGTAGGCATAAACATTATCAAAAAAGATGAGCTTGGCATTGTGGCGTTTACACGCATCTATTGTGTTTTGCATCAAAACGGGCCATTCTTTTTGCCAAATTTCAGTTTTGTAGGTTAACCCTGCAGTGAAATACACAATATCTGAACCTTTTACGGCTTCAGAAACAGCTTGTGCATTGAGTAAATCGGCTGCAACAAGGTTTGTTATGCCTTTATATGTTTTTGCGGAACGACTGACTAAGCGGATATCTTCGCCGCGTTTTAGAAGTTCTTCTGTCAAATAATTAGCAATTACACCGCCTGCGCCCAAAATTGTTTTTTTCATTTTTTTCTATTTTTTAATTTGTTAAAAACTATAGTGCAAAGATGGTCGCCTTTTAACCTTGCTTTCATTAACAATTGTTAAGAAAAAATTTTATTGAAACTTACCCCCTCAGTATGTCAGCAACCGACGACGAATACGGGATAGGGAAACAGGAGTCATGCCCAAATAATTGGCAATATAATGTTGTGGTATTTGCTCAATCAGGTCAGGTCGGAGATTGACAAGCAATCGGTAACGTTCTTCGGGCGCTGCATGTCGAATTTCATTAATCAGTAATCTGTTTTCTGAGGACATGGTTTCGTTTAACAGGCGTACCAAACGTTCGACTTTTGGATTTTCAAAAAGAATCTGTAAATTGTCATAGCTCAATAAAAATATTTCGCTTTCGCCCAAGGCCTCAATGGTTTGTCGAGCAGGGGTTTGCGTTGGAAAGCTGGGATATTCTGAAATCCATTCGCCCGTTACGCCAAAATGTTCCACACGTTCAATACCTTCTTCGGTGAGGGAAAGACAACGAAACAAGCCATCGTTGATATAGCCGACAGAACGACATATTTCACCTTCACGAACAAGGGTTTGTCGCTTTTTTAACTTTTTAACGATTAATTTGTCCGTAAAATCCTTAAATTCTATGTCTGTTAGATGAACGTATTGTTCAATGTTTTGGCGTAATTTATCAAACATGGTTATTGTTTTTTATTAAACGTTCGTAGGGGTGACCCTTGCGGTCGCCCTCTCTTGTATAACCCACAAATATATTTTTCAACGTAGGGGCGACCGCAAGAACAAGGGCGACCGCAAGGGTCGCCCCTACGATAAACGGTTTTTATAATCTTCATAAGTAAAAGTTTTGACCAATTTAAAGATATTGTCTTCTGTCCAAATACCAATAGACGGATGCGGTACGCCGTTAAACATGGAAGTTTTCACCATTGTATAATGTATCATATCCTCAAAAACGATTGTGTCGCCAATGTTTATGTCTTTCTCAAAACTGTATTCCTCCATAAAATCGCCTGACAAACAACTCGTTCCACCGATGCGATACGTCGGTTTGCCTTCAACGGGGTCGGTTGCGCCGACGATGCGCGGACGATACGGCATTTCAAGCGTATCGGGCATGTGAGCCGTAAAACTCACATCAACCATCAAGGTTTTTACGCCGTGATTGTGGACTATATCCAAGACTTTTGACACCAAAACGCCTGTATTCCAACCTACTGCACTGCCCGGTTCTAAAATAACATCGAGGTGCGGATATTTATCTTTAAATCGTTTCAACACTTTTATCAAATGTGCTACATCATAACCAGAGCGCGTCATCAAATGCCCGCCACCGAGATTAAGCCATTTCAACTGTGGCAACCAATCGCCGATGATGTCTTCAACCCGTTGAATCAACCCCTCAGTATCTTCGGCACTTGACTCGCATAAAGCGTGAACGTGGATGCCTTCAACGCATTCGGGCAAATCACCTTTAAAATTATTTAAGTCTTCACCCAAACGTCCACCGGCTTTGCTTGGATTATATAAATCGGTTTCAACAACTGAAAATTCGGGATTAATGCGAATGCCACAACTGATTGTATGCTTATCGCCTTGATTCCATGTTTTTACTGAGGGGTAGTAACGATGGAATTGCGATAGCGAATTAAAGGAAATATGGCTCGAAAACTGCATTATATCGTCGAAACCGTCTGGAAAATAGACGGCAGAGTATGTATGCGCAAAAGATTTCATTTCTTCAAAACACAGGCGAGCTTCATAGACACTACTCGCCGTTGCCCCGTCAAGGTACTGCCGCACAAGCGGAAATGACGACCACATGGCGTAACCTTTGAATGCACATATAATATGTACGCCTGATTCGGTTTTGACGTGGTTCATCAAAATGAGGTTTTGACGCAGCAATTTTTCATCTAAAACATAACAAGGCGCAGGAATTTGGGTTAAATCCATTTTTTACATTTTTTTGTTGGGAATTATCAATTTATTGTAACAACGCCACGTTCGGGGAACTTTTAAAGTTCCCCGAACGTAAATCGCAACCTTCTATTCATGTAAATAGATAATTCCATTTTTTTTATTCGGATAATCCAAGGGCGAAAATAGGAAATTTGTAAGCAAAACATTTTTTGTTTTTTATCCACAAACTAAAAATTAATGAATCAAAAAATATTTTTTTCCGTTTTTAACTTACTGAAGGTAAAATTTAAACAGTAGGGTTTTCTTATAAAAATAAGTTTGAGGGCTACGCCCCGATAATTATTTGTTATTTCCATAT
>JAYTUR010000984.1:0-3266 GCA_043744475.1 Saprospiraceae bacterium
AAAGCGAGAAACAGTGAGTGGCTGATATTTAAGGATTTTCATTTTTTATAAGAAAACCTTATCATTATCCATTGTCCATCATTCATTGTTTTTCGCTAACTTTGGGCAATCAAAATCAAACCCACCCACCCTTATCTACTTGCTATTATGCTCAATCAAGACAAACTTCGCCTTATATTCGGACTGAAAATAGCCTATTTGCGGCAACAAAAAGGACTGAATTATCAACAACTCGCTGAGTTGACCGATATGTCCCAGTCTTATGTACATGAAATTGAAAAAGGTAAAAAGTATCCAAAAGCGGACAAAATACTCGCTTTGGCTAAGGCATTAGGCTCAACCTATGACGAATTGGTGTCTGTTCATGCCTCAAAGAAATTGCAGCCGATTATTGAATTACTGGAATCGGAGTTTTTTCAGGTTTTTCCACTTGATATGTTTGGCATCAGTCCTGACAAACTGTTGGAGCTTTTCTCTAATACGCCCGACAAAATCAATGCTTTTATTTCGACCATTATTAAGATTGCCCGTAACTATCAGATGCAAACCGAAAGCATTTACACAGCTGCTTTGCGGAGTTATCAGGACATGAATGATAATTATTTTGAAGACTTAGAGCAAGCAGCGAAGGGCTTTAAATTAAAAAATAATGTCATTGTAACACATTCATTTACAACAGATTATCTTGAAAAATTACTTTTAGAGAAATACGAAATTAGTGTTAATCGAAAAAAATTAGCAAAAGATAAGAACCTGCGTCGCATTCGTTCATTTTATACTGAGGGGTCAAAAACACTGCATATCAACAGGGAGCTTACGTCTGCACAAGAGCATTTTTTGATGGCTCGTGAATTGGGTTTTCAGTTTTTAAATATCAAAGAACGTCCCTACGAAACGGTTATTCAGAAAGCTGAAAGCTTTGAAAAATTACTGTCTAATTTTCGCGCTTCCTATTTTGCATCGGCTCTTTTGATGGACGAAGATGTGCTTGTTGAAGACATCAAAACGTGGGCAAGTGCTTCGGATTGGCATCCAAATAATTTTGTTGCGCTTTTTGATAAATACGATGTAACGGCTGAAATGTTGCTGCAACGATTGACCAACGTACTACCTAAACACTTCAAAATCAACGATTTATTCTTTATTCGCCTTCATTCTGACGAGTCTATGAAGTCTTTCAAAATGACGAAAGAGTTGCATCTCAGCCGTTTGCACAAGGCGTATGGCAATGAATTGAATGAGCATTATTGCCGCCGTTGGGTTTCTGTAAATGCGATAAAAACGCTGCGCACTATGCAACAAATTGACGGTCAAGTGACTTTGGTATGTGACGCGCAAATATCCAAATATTGGGAAACTGAACTCGACTACCTCGTTTTGACTGTTGCAAAACCCAATACACACAATCCAAAAGAAAGTATCAGCGTCACTTTGGGCATTTTGCTCGACGACAATGCCAAGCGACTTTTCCGATTCCTCGGCGACCCCAATTTGAAAACCAAATTAGTGAATACGACTTGCGAACGTTGTTCGATGCCCGATTGTGGCGAACGAGCTGTACCCCCTTTTGTTATCGAAAAAATAAATGATGCAAAGGCGATTGAGCAAGCCCTTTTAGCTTTGAAATAAAATTACCAAATATAAATTTTTGTTTTACTTTTTTTAGACAACTCTTTGTCTATCAATTTTTTATCTAACTAACTGACGTTACGTAAGCGACAAAATACGCACTGTTTCTCGCTTCGCTCGAAAGACGTACGAGTAAGAAATCTATTGGGTTGAGCTTATTTTTGATAGAAAAATTTCCAATTTTCCTATCAAAAATAAGCTCAACCCTTAAAAAACCATTCAAAAGGCGATTTTTGAGCGCAGCGAAAAAGAGCCAGTAATATCTCCGAACTCACGTTAAAATAAAACCTAATTATTTACAATAACGAAAAAGCCGATATTGAGACCCCTCAGTATCGGCTTGTTTTTTACATAAAAGTTGAGCCTCAATTATCTCAAAATCAACTTCTCCCGTTCAGGGCCTGTTGAAATCATCGTCACTTTTACTTTCAGATATTCCTCCAAAAAGAGAACATATTGCTTCAAAGTCTCTGGCAAAATATCAAAATCAAGCATGCCTTCAAGCGATGTATTCCAACCAGCGAATTTTAAATAGACTGGATCTACACGTATTTCCGACATGTCATAAGGCAAATCAGTTGATTCTGTACCGTCATAACGATAGGCCGTTGCGGCGTGTAGTTCTGATAAAATATTCAAAACGTCAATTTTTGTAATACATAACTGCGTGACACCGTTGAGCATAATCGTATAACGCAACTGCGGCAAATCAATCCAACCACACCGACGCGGACGACCTGTTGTTGAACCAAATTCAGCCCCCTCAGTACGGAGCAAGTCACCGACTGAATCGTGCAGTTCTGTTGGAAAAGGACCACTACCTACGCGGGTACAATACGCTTTTGTGATGCCAATGACTTCTCCGATACTCTGCGGCGCAACGCCCAAACCGACGCAAACACCGGCCGTAACGGTATTTGAAGACGTGACAAAAGGGTAAGTGCCAAAGTCAATATCCAACATAGAGCCTTGTGCGCCTTCCGCTAAAATCTTTTTACCTGCATTCAAAGCATTGTTGATAAAATATTCTGAATCAATTAATTGTAGAGCTTTCAAGGTCGCTAAGCTACTGAAAAAGCGTTCTTCTTCGGCTTCTAAATCAAAAGATACGGGAGGGTATATTTTCAGCATTTCGAGGTGCTTCTTTTTCAAAGCCTCGTAGCGGTCACGGAAATTGGATAACATAATGTCACCAACACGTAAGCCATTGCGCCCCGTTTTGTCCATATAAGTTGGACCGATGCCTTTCAACGTCGAACCGATTTTAGCAGAACCTTTTGCCGCTTCGCTTGCCGCATCGAGTAAGCGGTGTGTCGGTATAATAAGGTGTGCTTTTTTGGCAACTAAAAGGCGGTCTTCAAAAGCGACTTCGGCGATGCGCAAATTTTGGATTTCACGCTCAAATGTAATCGGGTCAAGCACCACACCATTGCCGATGACATTGATGAGTTTTTCTCGAAAAATACCAGATGGAACAGTATGGAGGACGAATTTTTTGCCACCAAATTTAAGTGTATGTCCAGCGTTTGGTCCACCTTGAAAGCGCGCAACGATGTCATATTTTTCAGCGAGAAAGTCCACAATTTTGCCTTTGCCCTCGTCGCCCCATTGCAAACCGAGAATAACGTCTATTTTCA
>JAYTUR010000985.1:0-1005 GCA_043744475.1 Saprospiraceae bacterium
TTTCTATCAAAAATAAGCTCAACCCAATAGATTTCTTACGCGTACGCCTTTCGAGCGAAGCGAGAAACAGTGCGTGATTGTATCTCCGAACTCACGTTAATTAGTATAATTCGTGTCATCCGTGTAATTCGTGTTGAAAAAAATCAGCGTAAATCCGTCGTATCCGCAAAATCCGTGTGCCATCTTAAATCACGCCGCCATAGCCATAGCCATAGCCCCCAATTTGACGTTAAACCGCGTCGTCTTACCCGTTTTAATCACGACATTTTCGACATACACCGTTTCGTAGCCGTCTGCTTCCACGACGAGGCGATACGTGCCTTCCGTCAATTGCGACATATCGAAGCGACCCAGCACATCTGTTACGGTCGTTTTATTTGTATTTTCCAACGTAATTTTCACACCTGCCACCGGTTTATCTGTCGTTGGATGCAAGACCTTACCTTTCAAACCCGCTTGTTTCGTGCCTTGTGCCTTCTTTTTCAGGTTTGTGTAATTGAATTCATCCAACAAATCCTTATTGCCTTGAAAAAAGACAGAAGCGTCATCCAACATATTCATTAAATCTGCATACAGCGCATTATTGAGTTCTATTTTTTCACCTGTTTGTTTTTGACCCGTTTCATCGGCTTCTTGAAATTGGTCGAACAAATCACCAAAAGTGTCTTGCAAACCTTGAAACATTGCCAAAAAGTCAGCGGGCATATTGTTCTTCACATCAGGTGTTTTGTGGCTACTTAAGAGTTTCGCTTGATACTTTTCGATAAAAGGCACAACCGTACTCAAAAGCGTCGTCGTTTTAGTCCAATTGCCTTTTTTGGCATCGGCTAACAAATAGTCACCTGCCGCACGATACATGGTATCCACTTCTTCGGACAAAAAAGCATCTTTGATGTACGACAACAACACACCAAACTCCATCAGAATCGTTTGTTTGCACTTTTCGAGTTCCAATTTTGTCAAATCGTAATCAATATACCGACCCGTCGCATCGGGTAAGTAATC
>JAYTUR010000986.1:0-1010 GCA_043744475.1 Saprospiraceae bacterium
TTTCACCACGGTTAAAGATTTGTACCGTACCCTTTTGGGCATGCCAAACGGAAAGAACAGCATCCCCCTCAGTATTTGGACGCATATTGTAGGCAACCCATTGCCCATCGTTGGAAATCGTTTGCGCATCAATTTTGTTCCAAAGCGCGTAAATACCGTTGTCCATCGTCTTTTTTTGACCAGAAACGGCAAAGAAGAACAGCCCAAAAAGGCATGTCAATTGAAATTTCATTCTGAATAAGGTTTAGTTTATTATGTAATTGGTTGTATCTTTGAACAAAATTAAAAAAAAGAGCGATTTACGCTTAGCCTTTTAATTAGACTGCAAAAAACAAAACAAAACAGCGATTCAAACGTTTCTTCGTCTAAATGAGATTTATTACTGCCATACTATTGCCTTGTGCTATGATATTTGTTTTGGGTTTGCTCCCAACGTCAAATATTCAGGCGTGCAGTGGCAAAAAACAGGCGTGTAAAAAAGAAGTAAACCACTCATCTAAGTGCGAAAAAGATTGCTGTAAAAAGCCTTGTTCTGACCCAAAAAAGAAAAAGAAAGGCTGCTGTGGAGGCGATGATTGTTCCTGTTCTCCCAACTTCGTCGTTTTAGCTGATTTGCCTAACGCAATGCCTATTTTACTGTCAAAAAGGCGTGTAATTATCGAGAAAAGCACCTTTTTCTACAAAAAATCATTTCCAGTATCTACAATTCAAGACATTTGGCAACCGCCGATAACTGTCCTTTCTGCTTGATAGCCAATCGTCTATCTTGTCGTTTTGCATAATTCAAAACGACTAAATTTACCTTATTTTCATTTCATAAAAAATTAGTATTCAAATGTTTATCAACATAAAAACATTTGTTGCCTTGTCGTTATTGACAGTTGCAACAACCATGGGGTGCAAAAAAAGCGCCATCATGCCCAATCTCAATATCAATTATGCAGCAGCATTTGTGGTCAACGGAGGCGACAACAATGTGCAAATTGTAGATTTAGCAACCAACAAAGTCA
>JAYTUR010000987.1:0-1013 GCA_043744475.1 Saprospiraceae bacterium
TCTTTTTTCGCCGTTTTTTGAAAATCCAATCAATATACGAACAAGTTTGTTTACTTTTGCGCCCTAAAATTGTGACGACTTTAAAATAATGGATTTAAAGAGCCAAATAAATCTCGATAAAATCCCTCAACACGTCGCTATCATCATGGATGGGAATGGACGTTGGGCGAAATCACAGGGAAAAAACCGTGTTTGGGGACACCGTGAAGGGGTTAAAACGGTACGTGAAATTACTGAAGCAGCAGCAGAAATAGGGGTCAAATACTTGACTTTATACACTTTTTCTACTGAAAATTGGAATCGTCCAGCATTCGAAGTCAACGCTTTGATGGCTTTATTGATTGATACAGTGCGTTCAGAGATTGCAACATTGCAACGCAATAACATCCGTCTGAAAGCGATTGGTGACATTGAAAAACTGCCTTCTTCGACCTACAAAGCCTTATTGGAAGGCATTGAACAGACACAGAATAATGATAAAATGACCCTCGTTTTGGCACTCAACTACTCCGCAAAGTGGGAAATACTGAGGGGGGTACAACGTCTCGCCGAAAAGGCAACGAAAGGCTTAATCAAGCCTTCCGAAATAGATGAAAAAGTTTTCGAAGTCGAATTGTCCACATCAGGTATGCCTGACCCTGAATTAATGATTCGAACAAGTGGCGAAACCCGCGTTTCTAACTTCCTCCTTTGGCAATTGGCTTATGCTGAGTTTTACTTTACGACAACGTATTGGCCTGATTTCCGAAAAGATGATTTTTATAAAGCCATTTTGAGTTATCAAGACCGTGAAAGGCGGTTTGGTATGACAGGCGAACAAATTGGTTAAGAATCATTTGTGCGTTATACATAGTTTGTAGAAGAGCATTCCAAAAATTTTAAACTTTTGAATGTTGAAATCTTACTAAATGACAAACAAATGACTTAAAAAGTGTTAAAGTTTCAAGACAAGGCGGCACAAATCGTTGTTTGAATACGTTTCAGTCCTGTTTTGAAATATCAAATTTGTTATT
>JAYTUR010000988.1:0-1010 GCA_043744475.1 Saprospiraceae bacterium
AGAATTTATGTAGGGTTTCAAAAATTTGATAAATAAAGAAGCAAGGTGTATCAAAGCCTATTCTTATTATGAAATGACAGTCAGTCAATTTCACAATAAGCCTTCGCCACGCGTTCCGCCAAAGCCGCATTATTCAACACCAATTGAATATTGGTTTTCAAACTCAACCCCTCAGTACGTCGCTCAATTTCACTCAACAAAAACGGCGTAATCGCTTTGCCTTTGATACCTTGATCATGCGCTCTGTCCAATGATTTTTTGATGGCTTTGCCAATCACTTGCGGGTCGGCTTCAAACTCATGCGGCACAGGATTGGCAATTACGACGCCACCATGCAGTGGAATTGACCATTTTGTTTTCAACATCATCGCCAACTCCCCCTCAGTATCTACGCGATAATCAACGCCAAAACCGCTTCTGCGTGTAAAAAAAGCAGGAAAATTGTTTGTTTTAAAGCCAATAACAGGCACACCATGCGTTTCTAAATATTCTAATGTTAAACCAATATCGAGAATGGATTTTGCACCCGCACACACGACCGCCACGCTCGTTTGCTTCAATTCCTGCAAATCGGCAGAAATATCAAACGTCACATCAGCCCCACGATGTACGCCGCCAATACCACCCGTTGCGAATATACGAATACGCGCCAACTCAGCAATAATCATGGTCGAGGCAACAGTTGTCGCGCCGTTCATTTTTTTTGTTAAAATCATAGGCATATCGCGGCGGCTGACTTTCGTAACGTCCTGTCCTTGTTTGCCCAATATTTCGATTTCATCAATCGTCAAACCCGCTTTCATGACCCCATTAATGATGGCAATAGTAGCAGGGATTGCCCCGTTTTGCCGCACCATTTCCTCCACTTTCAAAGCCGTTTCGACATTTTGAGGGTAGGGCATACCATGTGAAATAATGGTAGATTCAAGCGCCACAACAGGTTTTTTGTTCAAAATTGCCTCTTTTACTGAGGGGGCGATGTTTAGTTGGTTTGTCATTTGTCAATAGTT